>CAYNMY010000130.1:0-6313 GCA_964398275.1 uncultured Armatimonadia bacterium
GCTCATTGTAGTTAAAGACGATGAAGCCGCCAGCTCCGAAGGCGCGCCCGATCTGAATCTGCTCGACGAGCTGCTCGGGACCGCTGAAGTGGCAGGCGTCGCTAAACGGGCCGATGCCCACAATCAGCGGGATGCGGCCTGCCACCGCCTTGCGCTGAGTGAGAAACCAGGTAGCGAAGTCCAGGCGGTCGGCGGTGTAGTTCATCGGGCAGACGAAATCGAGCAGCTCCCGCTCGACCCACGCCTGCGCGCACTGGCCGAAGTTCTCCGCATGCACCTGCCAGCGGGGAAAGACCGCCGCTGAGATGATGATATCGGGGCGGGCAGTGCGGGCCGCGGCGACCAGCTCGCCCAGCAGATCCGTCAGTTGTTGCTGCCGCCACACGCTGAACTGCTGCGCCAAAGCGCCCTCATCGGCGACATCCTCGGGCCAGTTGTGAATCGGCGCACCGGTATCCGCAGCAAACTGTGCTCGGCAGCGCGGGCAGACACAGCAATCGCGCCACGGGTAGCGCAAGTAATCAAATTGCAGCCCCTCAATACCGTAGTTGGTCACTAGCTCGGTCACCACCTGCTTGAGCAGGCGGCGATTACGCTCATCCGTAGGGCACAGCCAGGGAAGTGTGGTGCCCGATGTGTTGAGCATCAGCCGCCCGGCACTGGCCATTTCCGCTTTGGTGGCGTCCGTGGCGAAGAGCAGCTCCAGGCCGAGCAGGCGGGCATGCACGCCGATGCCCCACTTGCCACCAGCGGCCACGGCTTCCGCCAGGTAGTCGTGGCCCTGCGCGAATCGGGAGACGGGCAGCACCTTGCTGGCGTAGTAGGCTACCCCCGGGCTGCATACATACGGGAACACAGCGTTGAAGTTCGCCTGGCTGAGCTTCTGCATAGCTGTATCCCAGTCGGGCGCCACCTGGTAGCCGCTCCATACTCCCCGCACCTCGCCGGCCCTCGCTGGCTTGGTGGCATCGCCGGGGGCGGGCTGAGGAGCAGTGCTCTGCGAGTGGGTGGCTATTGACCAACCCACCGCCAATATTAGCCCGGTGACTCCGGCCAGCACCCCGGCGGTGTAGAGAATTGGGTTACTGTGCCACTGCATCATGGTATTGGCATTTCAGTAGGTCGGATTGGTGGTGAAGTGGAGCTGCTAGGGCTGCTGGGCTTGCGGGTCGGGTTGTGTAAACTGGACCTGGCAGAGCCTTTCGTAAATGCCGCCGGTCGTGCGCAACTCCTCATGTGTGCCGCGCTCGACTATCTCACCGTCGGCAACAACCAGAATCACATCGGCGTTGATAACGGTGGACAGCCGGTGGGCGATGATGAAGGTGGTGCGGTTCTTCATCAGCTTGTCGAGCGCGTCCTGGATGAGCCGCTCCGACTCCGAATCCAGGTCGGAGGTGGCTTCGTCCAGGATAAGGATGCGCGGATTGGACAGAATGGCGCGGGCAATAGTGATGCGCTGGCGCTGGCCGCCGGAGAGCCGCGCACCCCGCTCGCCCACGCGACTCTCGTAGCCGTCCGGGAATTCCATAATGAAATCGTGGGCATTGGCGGCGATGGCTGCCTGGACGACCTCTTCGTCAGTCGCCTCGGGTCGCCCGTACTTGATGTTATCGCGCAGGGCCCCGGCGAACAGGAAGCTTTCCTGCATCACCATGCCGATATTCCGGCGCAGGCTGCTGATGGAGACGTCACGGAGGTCGTGCCCATCAATCAACACCTGCCCGGCAACCGGATCGTAGAACCGGGGGATAAGATGAACCAGCGTGGTCTTGCCTCCGCCGGACGGGCCGACCAGCGCGACGATCTGCCCGGGCTGGGCCTCGAAGTTAATATCGCGCAGGACCGTCTCGCTGGGTTCATAGGCGAAGGAGACGTGGCGCATCTGCACGTGCCCCTTGATCCTGCCAAGCTTAATCGGCTTGTCGGCTTCCTGGACGTCGGGTACAGTATCGAGGGTCTCAAAGATCCGCTCGATCGCCGCCGTCGCCCAGTTGATGACATCGCTGATGCGGACCAGAGCGATGATCGGGGAATAAAGCATCCCTGCATACGCGAGTATGGCCACCAGGTCGCCGACGGTGATAGTGCGCAAATAAATGATCTCGTAGCAGCCAACGATGATGATTGCCAGGTTGGCCATCTGCGTGACCAGGTTGGCGTTAATGTGGAGTACCATGCGCCAGATGCCAACGTTGATATTGAGCGTGATGCTTTCGCGTATCTCCTTGACAAAGCGACGTGCCTCCCACTGTTCGCGGCTGAAGGACTTTATGACGCGGATTCCCGATATCGCTTCGTCGAGAACGCTGTAGACCTGGGAATATTGGTCGCGCTGGTCGCGGGAGAGACGGCGGATGCGGCGCCGCAGCATCATGAAGTTTAGTACGTATATCGGCAGAGCAACGGTGGCAATCAGGGCTAGATGCCAGTTGTAGGCGTACAGAATCACCGCAGCGACGACGACGGTGGCGACGTTACTGACAATGTTCACGAGCTGGTCGCTGAGTACACTTTGCACGGCTTCGACATCGTAAAGCACACGCGACATAATCCAGCCGTGCCGGTGGGTCTCAAAGTAGCGCAGGGAGAGCCGCTGGAGGTGGCGGAAGAGCTGCTGGCGGATGTCGAAGACCACCCGGTTGCCGACGGTGAGCAGCAGGCGGCTGCGGAAGTAGCCAATGACGTATCCGGCCAGGTAGATGCCCCCCAGCAACAGGCACATCAAGATGACAAAACGCCAGACCTCGTCCGGGTCGCCTGCCGCTGTTGCCAGTGCCTGCGGGCCGCCGGCTATCTCGGCGAGCTTGTCAATAATGGTGCCCCAAATCTTGGGTAACACCATACTGATACTGGTGGCCACAAAGACAAGCGCTAGGGCTAACAGTACTTGCCATTTGTAGCGGCGGGTGAATTGCAGGGCTCTGAGCAATGTGGGCATCTGCTGCGCTCAAATCTTGGGAAGAGGGCTTAAAGGCGTCTACCTTAATAAATCAGGGACGCCAGCGGCTAGCGTCCCTGTGGGGTTTGCTTATCTCATCACTCAGGCTGTCTTGCCACCTGATAGCGAGCCATCAGCGCCTCCGGCCACAACTGTGAGGGCTCTTCACACCTCCCAGGTGGTTTCCGAATCGTACTCCTCGGCGGGATGTTCCAGGCTCTGGAAGATTCGCTCCACGAAGGCCAGCAGCTCGCGCGGGTTAAACGGCTTGGTCAGATACGAGTCAACACCGGAGGACCAACCCTTGAAGATGTCGGCATCCTGGGCCTTGGCGGTGAGCATGATTACCGGAATATCCTTGGATTCGGGGTTCCCGCGTAGCTCCTTGAGCACCTCGAAGCCATCCATTCGGGGCATCATCACGTCAAGGATGATCATCTCCGGCTTTTCCGACTTGGTCTTCTCCAGCGCTTCGATGCCATCGTAGGCAGCGATTACATCGTAACCTGCCCGCTGCAGGTTAACCTCCACCAGTCGTACGATGTGGCGCTCGTCGTCAACTACCAGGATCTTTCTAGCCATCTCTGCTAAGCCCTCCCTTGGTGGCTTACCGGCGCTCGGACCTGGTTAGGCTCATTATTGGCCCAAGCCTGGGGTTATTATAGCAAACCCGCCTTCTGCTTGTCAAACTATTCGCCAAAACTGGCCTCGATTAGTTCCTGGGCCAGGTCGAAGCTGCACGCCAGTTGCCGATACAGTTGTTCATACAGACAATAGTAACCTTCATAAAGTTCCGTACGTTCAGGGTCCGCAGCCAGTTCATCAACCACCTTGATCGTCGCGCTGCAGGCCTCGGATACGCTCGTCCAGACTCCCGTTCGCCCGCCAGCAGCGCCACCCCGAAAGCCGGCCCCTCGTCTACGTTGATGGTGCAGTGCGCCTGGCCGGAAAGACCTAACCCGGAAATGTCCTCGCCGCTGATGCTAGCCTCCGCCAGTCTCGTCAGTGAGAAGGGCCTTGGTGCCCCTTGTGGCGACATCCAAGCCCAGCAGGTATGCCACGGCTTTGCCTCCTCATTTAGCCCTAATTAGTTCAGTGCATCCTTTTGACTATCATGAGGGCTTGCCGAATTCTTTCACTGCTTTGGCTGCAATGTCTATTTCTATGATGAAGATTTCACCGAGCAAGTGTCGATATGTCCGGTAATAGTATTCGGCAAGCGTTTCTTTGCGACGCGGATGCGTGTCTCGTTTCATGACTACAAATCGATAATTCGCGTCAGGTACAAACGTCAGGTAGAAGACGGCCTGATTCACAGAGGTCATCTTCGCGCTGGGCACGTTGCCAGTTCGTGTCCAGGTGATGTTCTTACACTCACCGATGTACTTGCGGTCATCGGAGGCCAAGTCGAACCTATGTTCCTTGGCTGGATCACCAATTGGAATGGCACAGTCTCTGTGGAGCACCACGCCGAAGTGCTCTGATAGGATGTCCTGCGCTTGACGCTCGAACTCAGCACCCCGAGCTGGATTCTGACTGTTGTCCATGACATGCTCCTTCCGCCGCGTTCCTGCGCTGGCTACTCAGCCCTGGACACAACGATCTTCGCCCCGGCCAGAACCGTCTTGAATACAGTGGGGTCGCCCTCGAGCTTGCCCCAGACGGTTACCGGACTGGCCGGGCGGATTTCATCGCCCTGGCTCATCGGCGTCGGGCCGAAGAAGATGCACATCGCCGACCCCGGCGGCCAGTAGCCCAAATCGCCCAGCTCCACGGTCTCCTGCGGGGCCTCGTTGCCGGCTTGCACCGGGATTTCGAAGTAGATTTCGTCGCCCCAGGTCGAAGCCGAGGCTTCGATGGGCAACGCCTCCCAGATCGTCTGCGCCAGCTCGGTGTCGTTCAGTACGGCATACGCCGTCACGTCGCCGGCGCTTATCTCGATGCGTCTTGGCATGATCAAGCCTCCCGGAAAAGCTCAGTGCGGTCTACACAAACTGCCTCAGGTGCTCCAGGCCCTTGACGAAGCCTTCCTCGCGTCCCCAGGCCGAATCTTCGTGCTCGATGCTCAGCACCCCGTCGTAGCCGTGGTGGCGCAGGCGGCCGATGTAGGTGCCCCAGTCAATTTCGCCGAACCCGGGAATGACGTAGCGCCAGAACTCGCGGTTCTGGTTGCCGGTATAGGCCCGCTGGTTGTAGCGGATTTCGGTGTCCTTGGCGTGCGTATGGAAGATGCGGTCGGCGAACTTCTCGACCGCGGCCAGGTAGTCAATGTCCTGCCAGACCAGGTGGGAGGGGTCGAAGTTCAGCCCGAAGTTAGTATCGGGTACTAGCTCGAAGAGCAGGTCCCACTGGCCCAGGTGCATTATGTTGGTGGCAAACCAGTTCTCCAGTGCGATCCTAACTCCGGCGTCGGCTGCTTTCGCGCACAGCTCGGCGAAGAACGGCGCTGCGATCTGCTCTATCGCCTCCTCGCGAGTCATGCCCTCAGGGGGCAGGCCTGCAATACAGCAGAGCACATCCACATCCGCCTCCTGGCAGACGTCAACCAGGCTGGTCAGCCACGCCTGATGATGAGCGCGCTCGGCGGGGTCAGTCGCCGTGACGTTGATATAAGCGGCGAGGCTGGAGATCTCGAGGCCGGCGTTGCGCGCGATCACGGGCAGGTCCTGCGCCCGATCGGGGTCGAAATGGGCGATGCCCTCCTCGGCGCGGATTTCCAGGCAGTCAAAGCCCGCTTCCGCCGCGAACTCAACTACTGTTTCGATGTCGTCTTTGGCGAACGGGGCGGTCAGCAGTCCAACTTTCATGTTAGCGATCTCCTTGAGAGTGTGACCAACCATCTTGATCAAACAGAATATGCTTCTAATTATCTCTGGCAGCGTCCGGCCAGCCAGGTGCGGACGATCTGCTCAGCAGCGAAGCTGAGCAACTCCCGGGCCGTGTCGGGACGCATCGCTTCAGTGAGACTCATTGGTGCCCTAACACAGGAGAATAGGGCGGTAAAGCCGTGCTGGATGAGCTGACCGGCGTCAGCAGCGACGCTGCCGCCGACGGCAATGACCGGTATACCCAGCTCCTGGCCGACGCGCAGCGGGCCGGTGGGCGCTTTGCCGAAGCGCGTTTGCACATCCAGCTTGCCTTCGCCGGTGATGATCAGGTCCGTGCCCTGCGCTTGTTCAGCCAGGTTGACTACCTCAAGCACTATCTCTATGCCGGATTCGAGCGTGGCGTCACAGAACGCCAGCAATCCGGCTCCTATCCCGCCGGCAGCACCCGCGCCGGGGATATCTGCGACAGATTTGCCCACGTCTCGTGCCAGCAGCTCGGCGTAGTGAGCCAGGCCGGCTTCGAGCTGCTCCACCTGCTCGGGCG
>CAYNMY010000131.1:0-6290 GCA_964398275.1 uncultured Armatimonadia bacterium
CCGAATCCCCCCAGTTGGCCGAGCGGGTGAGTATCATCACCGGCGACAGCCCGGGCACACGACCCCACGAGTTTCTGGCCGTCGCCGGGCGGCCCTGTCTGTACAAGCCCTTCGACGTCCAGGACTTGGTCGTTACCCTCGATGAGGTGCTCGGGGCAGCCTACGCCAGTTGAAGACCTGCCCGGCGTCAGGGCTGGGGCGCTGCTGCTAATGCGGCCCCGCAGTGTCCCAGCCCTGATCGCTCTCCTCCGTTGTCCGGCGGCGGACAGCCTGGGCGTGCGCGGATAATCCTTCGGCCTCGGCCAGCTTGATCACATCATTCGCCAGCCGGCTCAGGCCGCGTGGTGTGGCATAGACGAGCGAGGACTTCTTGACAAAATCGTCCACTGATAGACCCGAGGCGAAACGCGCCGTGCCGTGGGTGGGCAGAACGTGGCTGGGCCCCGCAGCGTAGTCCCCCAGGGACACCGGCGTAAGCGGCCCCAGGAATATGGCCCCCGCATTATCAATCTCTCCCAGCAACGTCACCGGTTCGGCCACGATCAGTTGCAGGTGTTCCGGAGCGATTTCATTGGCCAGCCGGGCAGCGTGCCCCAGGTCCCGCACCAGGATGATGGCCCCGAATTCTGACAGCGATTGGCGGATCATCTCCGGGCGGGCAGCCGTCGCCACCTGCTCCTCGAGTTCTGCGCTCACGTGTTGGGCGGTGGGCTCGTGGTCGGTGACCAGCACCACCATGTTGTCCCCGCTATGCTCCGCCTGGGCCAGCAGGTCCGCCGCCACCAGAGCGGGATCGGCTGTTTCGTCGGCGATTATCAGCACCTCGCTGGGACCGGCCAGCGAATCAATGCCCACGACACCGTAGACGTACTTCTTCGCCATAGTCACCCAGGGATTGCCCGGCCCCACGATCTTGTCAACCGGCTCGACCGTTTCGGTGCCGAAGGCCAGCGCGGCTATCGCCTGGGCGCCGCCCAGGCGGTAGATCTCGTCCACCCCACATTCCGTCGCTGCCACCAGCGTGAGCGCGTCCAGCGAGCCGTCCTTGCGCGGCGGTGAGCAGAGGGCAATTCGTGCCACGCCAGCTACCCTCGCCGGCATCGCGCACATATAGACCGTGGAGGGCAGCGGCGCACTCTTGGCCGGCACGTAGATGCCCGCAGCGGCAACCGGGGTCACCCGCTGGCCCAGCCACATCCCTTCGAAGTCATCAAGCCACGAACGGGGCTGGGTGCGGCAGTGGAAGTCGTAGACGTTTTCCCGGGCGCGGCGCAGCGCCCCGAGCTGGGAGCTGGATACCTGAGCGTAAGCAGCCTCGATCTCTTCGGGGCCAACCACCAACTGTTCGCGGGTCAGGCTGGGGCAATCGAACTGGCGCTCGTATTCGACCAGCGCCTCATCCCCGCGACCGCGCACCTCTTCGACGATGCGCCGGACATCGTGCTCGATGTGTTCGGGCCAATCGGCCAACGAGCGCTGGCGGAGGCCTTCCACCACGCCGCCGCCATCGCCGCGCGCGTCAATTATCTCGATGATTTGCGCCATTGCTCAGCCACCTTCCCAGCCGACGGAGTATCGGCCTGTTCAACCAGCCCCGTCCTCCTCCCAGAGGGTTATTACGCCGGGGCATTGCCGCACCTGGATCGGGAAATCCTCGGTGCAGCTCACCATGTGGTCTGGTCCCAACACCACCCGCCGGGCACCGTTGCTGCCGGATATCTTCAGGACGACCTGCTTGCGCCCGGGGCTATCCGTGATGATCTGCCTGAGCCGCAGCAAGGAATCATCGCTGCAGCCGGCTGCGTCCAGTTCGATGAACACAGTGCCCGTCGGCGGCTCGGTCACGGCGTGGTGTGGTGTGATCGGCGCCGGGCGGCTGGCCCGGCCCGCTTCCGTCTGCTCGCGCTGCTTCCTGGTGACCCTGGTGGCCTCGGACAGGGGGCGAATCGAATCGCACAGCAGTTTGGCGTCGCCCCCGTTGTCCCTACGCAAGTTGCGGCGATCAATCTTTCCTCTAACCACTACAACTCCGTCCCGATTGAGAATCGCGCGCGACTTCTCGTAGACCTTAGGGAATACGACAACTTCCACGTGCTTGTCCAGCCCCTCGAGCGTCATGAACATCATCGGACTGCCGCTTTGGGTAATGTGCTGTTTAGTCTGGCCGATGATGCCGGCCACGACCACGGTCACGTCGTCGGCAAACTGGTCCAGCTCGCCGAGGCGGACGGTGGTGCAGGCCGCCAGCTTCTCTTCGCTCTCGAGCAGCGGATGGCTCGAGACATACAGGCCCAGGAGTTGCTTTTCCAGGCGCAACCGCTCGAGCCGGGGCATCTCCGGGACGCTGGGGAGCCGGTCCCCGACCGCGTTGGTCGCGGTCGGCTCGCCGAATAGCGCGTTCTGGCCGGTAGCTTGATCCTGCTGATGCTTCAGCCCCGCGGAATGGAGACTATCCAGACCCGCCAGCAGTGCATTGCGCTCGCCAAACTCGTCGAAGGCGCCGGCTTCGATGAGCAGCTTGACCGCAGTCTTGGGAGCCCTGGTCGAGGCCAGGCGGCGGCAGAAGTCGCCCAGGCCTTTATACGGCCCCTGTTCATCGCGCTCAGCGACGATCGCCTGGGCGGTGGGCAGGCCAAAGTTCTTCATCGCGGCCAGCCCGAAGATGACCTCCCCATCGTGCGCCGCAAACTGGGCGAGGCTGCGATTGACCGAGGGCGGCCGCACCTTCAAACCCATGCGGCGGCACTCGACCATGTACTTGCCGACCTGCTCACTGTCGTCCATCACCGTAGAGAGATGGGCGGCCATGTATTCGCCGGGATAGTTGGCCTTCAGATAAGCAGTCCAGTAGGCGATCAGGGCGTAGGGGGTCGAATGGGACTTGTTGAAGCCGTACGACGAGAAGGTCTCCATCCGCGCGTAGACTTCGCCGGCAACATCCTGGGCAACCCCATTGTCAACGCAGCCCTGGATAAACAGCGGCTTCATCTGCTGCATCTTCTCGAGCTGCTTCTTGGCCATGGCGCGCATGATGATTTCGGCCTGGGGCATCGAGAAGCCCGCCAGTTCCACCGCGATCTGCATAACCTGCTCCTGGTAGGTTATCACCCCGTAGGTCTCCTCGAGGATCGGCGCCAGCTTCGGGTGGAGGTAGTTGACGGGCGCTCCGTGCCGACCGGCGCAAAATTCGCCCACGTGCTGCATCGGTCCCGGCCGGTACAGCGCCACCGCCGCGATGAGCTGCCCGAAGTGGTCGGGCTGCAGACTGTGCAGCAGCGCGCGCATCCCCTCGCTTTCCAGTTGAAATACTCCGGCAGTGTTCCCCTGGCACAGCAGCTCGAACGTCGCGGGGTCGTCGCGGGACACCTCTATCAGGTCAATCTGGGTCCCGTAGTTCCGCAGGATCGACTCGATGGCGCGGGCGATAGCCGTCAGCGTCTTAAGCCCGAGAAAGTCAATCTTCACCAGGCCCACTTCCTCCACCGGGCCCATCGGATACTGAGTGGTGACGGTGCCATCCTTTTCGCCGCGCAACGGTACGTAGTCGGTGAGCGGGGCGTCGGTAATGACTACAGCGGCCGCGTGCACCGAGACATGGCGCGCTATTCCCTCCAGCCGTCCGGCGATGTCCAGGACTCGGGCAATATCTGCGTCGTTGCTGCGTGCTTCGGCCAACTCCGGCACGAGTTCGATAGCCTCCTGCAGGCTAGTGCCGGACGGGACGGCTTTGGCGAAGGTGTCAATCTTGTCCAGAGCAACATTCATCACGCGCCCGACATCGCGAATTGCCGCGCGTGCCCCCATAGTATTGAAGGTGGCCACCTGGGCGACGTGGTCACGTCCGTACTTTTGCTTAATGTACTCGATCATCTCTTCCCGCCGGTCGTCGGGGAAGTCCAGGTCAAAATCCGGCGGGCTGACGCGGTCGGGGTTGAGCATGCGCTCGAAGATTAGCCCGTATCGCAGCGGATCAACGTCGGTGATCCCCAGCAGATAAGCAACGATACTACCGCTAGCCGAACCACGGCCCGGGCCGACCAGGATGCCGCGGTTCTTGGCCTCGCGGATGCAATCGCCCACGATCAGGAAGTAGCCCGAGTAATTCGCCCTGTCAATTATGTCCAACTCGTAGTCCAGCCGCTCCCGGACGTCGGCGCGGCCCTCACCGTAGCAACGGGCAATGCTCTCCTCGCACAGATGGCGCAGATAGCTGCCTAGCTCGTAACCCTCAGGCACCTCAAAACGCGGCAGGAGCAGCTTTCCCAGCTCTAGCTCGACATTGCAGCGCTGCGCTATCTCCAGGGTGTTAGCGGCGGCCTCGGGGATGTCGGCGAACAACTCCTGCATCTGCTGCGGGGACTTGATGTAGAACTCGTCCGCGCCGAAACGCAGTCGGTTCGGCGCAGAGAGAGTAGCCTGCGTCTGAATGCAGAGCAGCACGTCGTGGGCTTCAGCATCATCGCGGCGCACGTAGTGCGCATCGTTGGTCGCCACCAACGCTATGCCCAGCTCCTCGGAGAGTTGCCGCTCGCCGGCGATGATTTCCTTCTGCCCTTCGAGCCCGTGGTTCATAAGCTCGAGGTAGAAGTTCTCGGGGCCAAAAAGCTCGCGGAGCCGTCCGGCCTGCTGGCGCGCCTCGGCATAATTATCGTTGAGGATGGCCCGAGCAACTGCCCCTTGCTTGCAGGCGCTCAGCGCGAGCAGGCCCTCGGTATGGCCGCTGAGCAGCTCCGTATCCACGCGGGGGTGGTAGTAGAAGCCCTCCAGGTGAGCCTGGCTGACGATCTTCAACAGGTTGCGGTAGCCGGTCAGGTTCTCGGCCAGCAAGGTCAGATGTTGGACAGCCCGGGCCTGGGGGCCCGAGCGGTCGAGACGACTGCCGGAGGTAACGTAAACCTCGCAGCCGATGATCGGCTTTACCCCGACATCCCGGCAGGCCTTGTAGAAGTCAATCGCGCCGTACATCACGCCGTGGTCGGTCATCGCCACAGCCGGCATACCCAGCTCGACGACGCGCTGGACCAGATCGTTAAGACGGCAGGCACCGTCGAGGAGACTATACTCGGTGTGGACGTGCAGATGGACGAACTGCTCAGCCATTGCTGCTTACACCCGTTTGCTGCGTAATGTGCCGTGGCCGGCGTAGGAGAGGTGCTTGGGTTTCTCGGACTGTGCGCTTGCCGTGGGCGCAGACCCCCAGTCGGGGCAAGGGTGCCCCTCCCACAATGGTCATCGGTAGCGCAGGCCTGCGCGGCGCTGTGTGGCTCTCGGGCAGTTTCGCGGCCCGCCGGTAGGAGCGACATTCTTGTCGCGACTAGAGCGGGGCTGGCGTGCCCCTCCCACAATAGTCATCGGTAGCGCAGGCGGCTCAGCCGGTTCCTTCAGGCTGTGCTGACTCGACCGGCTCGGCTGGCTCAGCTTCCTCGGCTTCCTCCGTCTCGCCGGCTTCCGCCTCGGGGGCCTCGGCTTCTTCTTCGAGCTGCTCGGTCACAGTCGTCGTCACGCCGACCTTCTCCTGAAGCTCGCCGAGCATGACATCGAGCTGATCCAGCTCCGCCACGACCACCGGCCAGGCCCGACGGTTGAGCGCTTCTTCAGCGCCCCGAGCGCCGGCGACGATACCGTCAAGCATCCTCACGGTAGTGTCAGCTCGGAGCTGCTTGAGTATCTCCAGCATCTGTGGGCCGGCTTCTTCGAGCCGCTGGCGGTCCACGCTGGTCTTGGCGCGTTCGACCGCCTTGACCACCTCCGGCACCAGCGGGGCCGGGGCCTGCATGGCCGTGTCAATAGCCGCGAGTAGCGAGGCCGAGGCAGCATTAGCTGCTTCCTGAGCCGGCAGATTGTTTATCGCCACCAGCGCGCGCTCGAGGTGCTGGGCGATGGCCGCCGCCGGGAGCTCAGCGCGTAGCGCGGCCACCGTCGGATGCAAACGGTGCAGCCGCGCCGCGGTGGACTCGGCTTCTCTGCTGGTGGCGGCGCTGCGCGCGGCGGCGACAAGCGCCTTGGCTACCTGGAGGGCATCATCAATGGCGGGCACCCCCCGCGGAGCCTGCGCGAGCGCTTCCCGCCGACGGGCCTCCTCGGCTAACTGTTCGAGGGTGCTGCCGGTCTGCTTGGTATACTCCAGGATCTCTTCGAGGAGCCGTTGCTGCTCGGTAGATACCTGGGGAAGCTGCGCCCCAGGGGTGACAGCAGGGGTGATAGCAACGGTGCGCGCTTCGGGTCGGCAGCCACCCACAAGGAGACATACAACTCCGCCGAAGACAGAACCCCCTATACGCATAGTCAAC
>CAYNMY010000132.1:0-6244 GCA_964398275.1 uncultured Armatimonadia bacterium
CGCCCGCCAGCAGAGCGCCGAGAATCCGGTCTACTACGTCCAGTACGCCCACACTCGCCTGTGCGGCATTCTACGCGAGGCCCAGCAGGCGGACTACCTTGGGGACGTGGTATCGGGGCAAGGGTGCCCCTCCCACGGCAGGGAGGAGGAGTGTCCCTCCCACGGCAGGGAGGAGGAGTGTCCCTCCCACGGTAGGGAGGAGGCAGACCTGGCGCTACTCATTCACCCCGACGAATTGACGCTCCTGCGCAAGCTGGCTGACTACCCCGCTGAGGTCTTGCGCGCCGCTCAGCAGCGCGCGCCGCATCGCCTGCCGCACTTCGCTGTGGAGCTGGCCCAGACCGTCCACCAGTTCTACACTAACTGCCGCGTCCTGGACTCCGGTAATCCTGAGATGAGCCGGGCGCGGCTAAGGCTGGTCGAAGGCACGCGCATCGTGCTGCGCAACATCCTTGGCCTGATGGGCCTTGACGCACCGGAGAGGATGTAGGATAGTGTAAGGGCTGCTATATGCGCCAACGTTCTATCCCGGGAAATAGCTTCACCCGAGTTAGGCTGTGTCTACGGTGGGGCTAGCACTTCCGAGGGGTGAAATTGTATGAACAAACATATTGCCGTGCCGCAAGAAAAGATCGCTGACTTCTGCCGCCGCCACCGCATCCGGCGGCTCTCCTTCTTCGGCTCGGTCCTGGGCGACAAATTTGGCCCTGACAGTGACGTGGATGTGCTGGTCGAATTCCAGCCAGCGGCCAAGCGCGGCCTGCTGCGCCTGGCAGCTATGGAAAAGGAGCTGAGCGAGATACTGGGGCGAAAGGTTGACCTGAACACGCCCGGCTTTCTGAGCGAGTATTTCCGGGAGAAAGTTCTGGCCCAAGCGGAGTTGCAATATGCTGAGTGAAAAGGACAGCGTACGGTTGCGGCACATGCTGGATTATTCCCGGGAAGCAGTTCAACTGGTCACAGGGCGGACTCGCGCGGACCTGGACACGGACCGGCTGCTCGAGCTGGCCCTGGTACGACTAATCGAGTTGGTAGGCGAAGCGGCGGCCCGCATATCCCCTTTGACCCGGGACCAGTATCCCCAGATTCCCTGGTCGTTGATCGTAAGTATGCGCAATCGCCTGATTCACGGCTACGACAGTATTGATCACGATGTGCTCTGGGATACGTTGACGGATGACCTCCCCACACTAATCGCCGATTTAGAGAGGATTGTGTTCCCTGAGATAGGCTGAAGAGGTGAGCAGAGGCGTGGTTAGGACTGCGTAGCCTTGCCTTGTTCAAAGCATAGCTTTGTTGTATAATATGAACGTTCCGCCACGAAATCGTCGGCCCGGCCAACCCGCGGGCCGTTTTCTGCCCTGCTATCGCCGGTCGCTTCGGAGGCAACTCGTTTATGGCCACTGACGATCATCTATACCTGGGGATTGACGTCGGCTCGATAAGCGTCAATCTGGCGGTTATAGATGCAGAAGATAACGTGATCGAGGAGCGCTACATTCGCCATCACAGCCAGCCGATGGCCGTGGCCGCCGATGCCATAGAAACCGCTGTGGACAAGTACGGGCGCGAGCGTATCATTGGCCTGGCGGCGACCGGCAGCGGTGGACGGGTGGTGGCCCGCGTGCTGGAGGCCAATTTCGTCAATGAGGTAGTGGCCCAGGCCGCCGCGACCCGCCGGCTGTTTCCCCAGGTGCGCACTGTCATTGAAATCGGCGGCGAAGACTCCAAACTGATCTTCATGGCGGACTCGGACCAGGACGGCGGCGATGTCGCCGATTTTGCGATGAATGCGGCATGCGCCGCCGGGACCGGTTCGTTCCTCGACCAGCAGGCCAGCCGGCTGGGCCTGGCCATTGAAGAATTCGCTCAGGCTGCGCTCGAGTCCGAGCACCCCGCACGTGTGGCCGGCCGCTGCAGTGTCTTCGCTAAGACCGATATGATCCACCTGCAGCAGAAGGCTACGCCCGAGCATGATATCATCGCCGGGCTATGCTTCGCGCTGGCCCGCAACTTCAAGAGCACCGTCGGCTCGGGCGCCGAGATCGTTGCCCCGATATCTTTCCACGGCGGACTGGCTGCCAACCCGGGCATGGTCCGCGCAATGAAGGAAGTATTCACGGCGGACGGCGACCAGTTCATTATTCCCGAGCACTTCGCGGCGATGGGCGCGATAGGCACGGTGCTGGTGTCCCGCGACACAGGCATACGGCGGCCCGATCTGGACAAGCTCGATGAGCTGCGCCACTACCAAACCCAGGCTGCCAGCACCAAGGAGCTCGGGCCGCTGAGCCTGGTGGAATCGCGGATCGAGCCCTCCCGCCTCGCTGAGCCAGACCTTGACCTTGTGCAGAAGATACCTGCCTATCTGGGTGTTGATGTTGGCTCGATCAGTACGTGTTTGGCGGTCATTGATGAGCAGGCCAACGTCCTGGCCAAAGAGTACCTGATGACCGCTGGCCGCCCGCTGGAGGCGGTGCAGGATGGGCTGCGGCGGATCGGCAAGAAGCTGGGAGATATCCTCGAGGTCCGGGGCGTGGGCACCACCGGTTCGGGCCGCTACTTTATTGGTGACGTTATTGGTGCGGACATAATCAAAAACGAAATCACTGCCCACGCCTGGGGCGCTCTACACGTTGATCCCGAGGTGGACACCATCTTCGAGATTGGGGGGCAGGATAGCAAGTACACCAGTCTCCAGGAAGGTACGGTGGTGGACTTCGCGATGAATAATGTCTGCGCCGCCGGCACCGGCTCATTCCTCGAAGAGCAGGCAGAACGGCTGAATATATCCATCAAAGACCAGTTTGCTGAGCTGGCCTTCCAGTCGCAGGCGCCGGCCGACCTCGGCGAACGCTGCACCGTGTTTATGGAGACCCAGGTGACTCGCCATCAACAGTCAGGCGCGGCTGTTAAGGACCTCTGCGCCGGGCTAGCGTACTCGATTGTCTTTAACTACCTTAATCGGGTGGTCCAACACGGTCGCATTGGCGACCATATCTTCTTTCAGGGCGGCACCGCCTTGAATCACGCAGTTGTGGCGGCCTTTGAAAACGTGACCGGCAAGGCCATCACAGTCCCACCCGACAACGAGGTGATCGGCGCGATTGGCTGTGCGCTGCTGGCGATGGACCAGGCCACCGATCAGCCCAGCCAGTTCAAGGGCTTTGACTTTTCCGAGCGCACCTATACGATGGAGTCGTTCGTATGCCCGGACTGTCCCAATAATTGTGAAGTAAACAAGGTGACTGTCGAGGGTGAAGAGCCGCTCTTCTACGGCAGCCGCTGCGGCAAGTATGATGTGAAGAAGCGCGAGCGCAAAGTGGCCGGCCCGGACCTGTTCAAGGAGCGCGCTCAGATGCTGCGCCAGGCCTACCAGCCTAGCCGGGAGCTGCCGCCGGATGCCCCCCGCGTCGGCCTGCCCCGCGCCCTGGAGTACCACGAGCTTTACCCCCTGTGGTACGCCTTCCTGACCGAACTGGGCTGCGAGGTAGTTCTCTCCTCGCCAACAAACGAAGGTATCATCCACCGCGGGGTGCAGAGCTCGATCGTCGAGACCTGCTTCCCAATGAAGGTGATGCTCGGGCACACGCTGGACGTGCTCGACAAGGGCATTGACTACATCTTCCTGCCCAGCGTCATCAACCTACGCAAGAAAGCCCCGGGCATGACCGATGCATTCCTGTGCCCGTATTCGCAGAGTGTGGCTTACACGCTACAGGCAGCGATCAATTTCGATGAGTATGGTGTGCAGGTGCTGCAGCCGGTGGTCTATCTTGCCCTGGGTCGCAAGCACCTAATCAACAGGCTCAGCCAGATTGGCCGGTTGCTGGGCGGCAGCAAGCGGGACGTCGCACGGGCAGTGGACGCTGGTCTGACTGCGCTGGAACGGTTCGAGGAAGCTACTAAGGAGCGCGGCCGGCAGGTTCTCGCCGAGCTTGACCCCGACCAAATCGCCATCGTCCTTGTCAGCCGCTCCTACAACGGCTGCGACCTGGGCGCGAACCTGCAACTCCCCCGCAAGCTGGCGGAGCTGGGTGCCCTGGCCATCCCGATGGATTTCCTGCCGCTGGATGACGTCCGCCTGCCCGCCGACTGGTTCAATATGTTCTGGGGCTACGGGCAGAAGATCCTCTCGGCGGCGGAGATAATCGCCCAGGACAACCGGCTACACGCCATCTATCTGACCAATTTCGGCTGCGGCCCGGATTCGTTCCTCATCAAGTTCTTCAAAGAACGCCTGGGCAGCGAGCCGTCGCTGACTATCGAGATTGATGAGCACAGCGCCGACGCGGGGATGATCACCCGATGCGAGGCGTTCCTGGACAGCCTGCGGTCCACCCGGGGGCACGAGTTCGAAGTCGGTCGGCAGTTCCGGCCGCTGAGCATCGAACCGGCCACCGACCGCACGATCATGATTCCCAACATGAGCGCTCACGCTTACACCCTGGCCGCCGCTATTCAAGCCTGCGGCATAAAGGCGGCGGCGTTGCCCGAGCCTGATGACGAGACGGTCTACTGGGGCCGCAAGTACACCTCGGGCAAAGAGTGCTTTCCCTGCATCGTTACCACCGGCGATATGGTCAAGTACACCAAGCGCGAGGATTTCGACCGGGACAAGGTCGCCTTCTTTATGGGCGGGTCCGGCGGACCGTGCCGCTTTGGGCAATACAACACGCTTCAGCGCATGGTATTGGACGACCTGGGCTACCCGGATGTGCCGATCTACGCCCCCAACCAGTCGGGTAACTTCTTCAAGGACCTTGGCATCGTCAGCAAGGCTCTGCTGCGTCGGGCCTTTCAGGGCATGGTGGCTGTTGACATGCTCGATAAGGCGCTACTGGAAACGCGGCCCTACGAACTGGAGCCGGGCGCTGCGGAAAAGATCTATTGGCCCGGTGTTGAGCGGGTCTGTGAAGCGATCGAGAGCGGTGAAAGCATCGCCGAGGCACTGGCTGGTAGCGTAACCGAGTTCAAGCAGGTGCCGGTGGATCGCGTACAGCCGCGCCCGCGTATCGGCATGGTCGGCGAATTCTACATCCGCTCCAACCGCTTCAGCAACCAGGATCTGATCACCAAGATCGAGGCGCTCGGCGGCGAGGTTTGGGTGTCGCCAGTTAATGAGTGGTTCCTGTATCGCAACTTCCGCCGCGGCATGCGCGCCCGACTCGACAGCCAGTGGGGCCTGTGGCTCAAGAACCTGCTTACCGACCGCGTCATGCAGCACGACGAGCACAATTTGGTGGAGGCCTTTGATGGTCTGCTGCGCAACGCCGAGGAGCCCTCCACCGCGGAGGTGCTCTCGATGGCCGCTCCCTATATGCACTGCAGCTTCGAGGGCGAGGCCATCCTGACCGTGGGCAAAGCCGTGGACTTCGCTCAGAAAGGCCTGAGCGGCATCGTGGCAGTTATGCCCTTCACCTGCATGCCCGGCACCATCTCGCAAGCGATTCTCAAGCGGATGCGCCAGGACTTCGCCAGCATTCCTTTCCTCAACATGGTCTACGACGGCGACGAGCAGGCTACCACCCAGACGCGCCTGGAAGCCTTTATGTATCAGGCCCGCGAGTATATGCGCCGCCAGCCCGAGCCGGAACTCACCCAGGCTTAGATTGCCGTGCCTGACCGGCAGTACACGCTAGCGCCCAGGCCAGGAAGACGATGAATCGCGCCCAACGGACCCTCACTGTCAATCTGTTGTCTTGTCCCCGGCGAGGCTTCACTGCCTGGGAGACAGTGGTCATCATCGCGCTGCTAATCGCCCTGGCCTTCCTGGTGATGAAGCTGCTGGTCAGCGGCAGTGTCGCCGACCAGCGCAAGCTGACCATCAGCCGCCTGGAAATGATAGGCGAGGCGCTCACCAAGTACGGCATTGATAACGGCGGGCAGTTCCCCACCACTGACCAGGGCCTGGTAGCTCTGCTGGAACCTCCTGACATCGACCCGAAGCCCCACAATTGGTGTGGCCCTTATCTATCTGATACCGGGACGATGGCGGATGCCTGGGGCAGGAGGTTCCACTACGTCCGGCCCGGTGGCTCGGCCAATCCGCCCCGGCCTTATGACCTGTGGAGTCTTGGTGCCGACGGTGCCGAGGGCGGCCAGGGGCCCGACGCCGACATCCTCTCCTGGGACCGTACTACGCTCCTGCCTTGATGGGGGAGGCTGCAGCGACTGAGGCGAGCACTAGAGACTGTTGCAAAAGGTGGTTGAGGACCGCCTGCCGGAACAGATTGTGTAAGTT
>CAYNMY010000133.1:0-6207 GCA_964398275.1 uncultured Armatimonadia bacterium
CCACGTTGTTGACCGTCGCGCCGTAGATGGTGACCTCGCAAAAGACGCCGGGGACCAGTGGCGGCCGGACGCCGGGCTGGATGTTTTCATACGGGTGTGGCACTTCGATGATTACCCTGGCCGTGCGCGTGCCCGGGTCCAGCGAACTGCCGATCCGCACCACCCGACCCCACCAAACCGCTCGGTGGTTTCCCAGTTCCCAACGGACCTCGGCGGGAATTTTCACCCGCTTCCAAAGCGGTCCTTCCTGGCCCAGCTTGGCCAGATTAAACGTACCCAACTCCTTGAATCCCTCTGGGAACATCATGGGTATCTTGCGGGTTTCGATCATCGCCACCACCTCGGCCGTTTTAAGCGATAGAAACGTCCCCAGCCGCTCGCCGGCCGCCACGTATTGATCGACGTCAATAGACTTCGAGGCACCCCGCCCGGCAAAGGGCCGCCGAAACTGCCTAGGACCAATCGCGAGATGGCTGATAAGACGACCATAATTGGGGCGGGGGCGTGGGGGACGACACTGTCCTGGCTGCTGGCGGGACAGGGCAAGCCGGTGGTGCTGTGGGCGCGTGACCCCGAACTGGCCGAGCGGATCCACGATACTCGGGAGAATCCGAAGTACCTGCCGGGGGTGGCGCTGCCTGACCCGGTCACGGCAACCGCTGATCTCGAGGCAGCCTTGACCGGTGTAGACACAATCGTAGTCGCCGTTCCCTCGCACGGCTTTCGCGACGTGGCGATTAGAACCGCCGAGTACATCGCCGACGGCACCCTGATTGTGAGCGTGGTCAAGGGTCTGGAGCGGGGCACGGGGATGCGGATGAGCGAGATTCTCGGCGAAGAGCTCAGCGCTCCGGAGTCACACTCGATCGTCGCTCTGTCCGGACCCAATCTATCCGGTGAGATTGCTCAGGGGATGCCGGCGGTCAGCGTAGCGGCCTCGTCGGATCCGGATGCAGCCCGGCGCGTGCAGGCCCTGTTTAATTCCGGGCGCTTCCGTGTCTACCGAAATTATGATATAATAGGCGTGGAGTTATGCGGAGCCTTGAAAAACATTATTGCCATCGGTGCGGGCATAAGCGACGGCTTGGGGTTTGGCGATAATGCCAAGGCGGCACTGATCACGCGAGGGCTGGCCGAGATCGGCCGCCTGGGAGTAGCGATCGGCGCCCAGCCCGCTACCTTTTGGGGGATTGCCGGAGTCGGGGATTTGCTCACGACCTGCAACAGCCCGCTGAGCCGCAACTGGCAGGTGGGCCACCGGCTAGCGCGCGGCGAGAGTCTCAGCGCTATCCAGGACAGCACGCCGGCGGTAGCCGAAGGCGTCTACACAACGGTTGCCACGCGAGAGCTGGCCGCGCGGCTGGGAATAGAGACACCGGTCACCAACGCCGTTCACCAGATTCTATTCGAAGCAGTCAGTCCGGCGGAGGCAGTAGCGCAGTTAATGAGCCGTCCGCAGAGGGCGGAAATTGAGTCGTGGCAGGTGACTGGGGGTCAAACAGACTGATTGGGTTTGCCCGGGAGGGATTGGCATCGTCCGGGCGAACTCATAGGTATAGGCGTGCCGTGCAAACCTGGAGGGAGGGATCTCAATGGCCGGTCGCACAGTCAACAAGGCAGGACTAGTGGACATAATCGCGCAGAAGGCGGACCTGACAAGGGTGGCAGCCAAGGATGCTCTCGAAGCGCTTCTGGGGGCCATTACCGAGGCACTCAGGCACGGGGACGAGGTCCAGGTCCAGATTACCGGGTTCGGCGCATTCAAAGCCCGGTGGCGTGAACCGCGCAAAGGTCGCAACCCGCAGACAGGCGAAGAGGTTGACATCGCCGGGAAGTGGGTGCCTGGTTTCAAGGCCGGTCAGAGACTCAAAGACGAAGTTGCCTCAGCACCACCTCCCTCGGGGCCGGGTGAAGATGTCGTGCCGCCTGCGACGCCGGCGTCGCCGTGGGGTGGAGGCCAGGCATAGCAGGGAGTACCTGGCAGAGAGTTGTTGGCGTCTAGCGAACTGGTCGGGGCGTGGCGCAGTTTGGTTAGCGCGTTTGACTGGGGGTCAAAAGGTCGCCGGTTCAAATCCGGCCGCCCCGACCACTGTCACCTGAGTCGGATTACCTGGTGCATCCGTGGTAATTGCCCGCGGCCTTGCGAACCCGGTAACAGTTGTATTGAGGCCGCTCCCGAAAGGTTTGCGAACACGGGGGCGGCGTTTTCTTCGACAGGCACGGTCCGCAATTGCATTACCGGGGTGGCTGATCCTGGACTGGGCTACCGGGTCATCGCCCGACCGCGAAGGGGAGCAACCAGCAATGAGTACCAATGTAACAGTGCCGGAAAGCAAAGATCTGGCTCAGCTTACCTTCTCCCGCTACGAGAAATATGTCAACCCGGGCCTGGCGGCGCTAACCAAGTTCATGGGGCTGGCAGCCGTCGAGGTCACCGCCGAAGGGTGCTATGTTACCGACTCGGAGGGTGTCCGCTACCTGGACTGTTTGGGTGGGCCTGGTGTCTTTACCATGGGGCATCGTCATCCCCGCATCGTCGAGACGGTCCAGGCGCAAGCGGCCAAGATGCCGCTGAGCAGCCACACCCTCCTCAATCCGGTCTACGCCGAACTGGCTGAGCGCCTGGCTGGGATCACTCCGGGTGACCTGCAATACTGCTTTGTGTGCAATTCGGGCGCCGAGGCGGTCGAAGCGGCCCTGAAGGTCGCCCGTGGTCACACCGGCCGGCCCAAGTTCGTGGCCGCCGAGGGTGCTTTCCACGGCAAGACGTTCGGCGCACTGAGCGCCTCCGGGCGTGACGTTTACAAGCAGCCGTTCGCGCCGCGGCTGGGCGGTTTTACTCACGTGCCCTTCGGCGACGCCGAGGCGGTAGCCGCAGCTATTGACGACCAGACTGCGGCGGTTATCCTGGAGCCGATTCAGTGCGAAGCCGGGATCATCATCCCGCCGGGCGGCTACCTGCGCCGGGTGCGGGAAATCTGCGACGACCACGGCGTCTTGCTAATCCTCGACGAAATCCAGACCGGTCTGGGGCGCACCGGGAGGATGTTCGCGTGCAATTGGGAAGAGGTAGCACCAGATATCATTGTCCTGGGCAAGGCACTCGGCGGCGGGGTGATGCCGATCGGCGCGATTGTCGCGCGGCCCGAGCTGTGGACGATGTTCCAGGACAATCCTATCATCCACAGTTCCACTTTCGGCGGCAATCCTCTGGCCTGCGCCGCGGCGCTGGCCGGACTGGATGTTCTCGAGACGGAGCAGCTCGCCGACAAGGCTCTGGCGCGGGGACAGCAGCTCCTGGAGGGTCTGCGAAGGGCTGCTGCGGGCTATCCCAATATGGTCACTGAGGTGCGCGGCAAGGGCCTGCTGGTGGGCATGGAATTCGCCGACAGCGATCTGGGGGGACTGACCATAAGCGGGCTGGTGCAGCGGCAGGTACTGACCGCTTTCGCGCTCAATGACCCGAAGACGCTTAGATTCGAGCCGCCCGCGGTCATCACTGCCGAGGAGGTTGACCAGGTAATTGGGGCCGTTTCCGAGGCACTGGCCCAGACCGCCGCCATGCTGGAAATGTGAGGTAGTTCTGGGGGGCCATGGATCAGCAGCCGCTCTATCTACTGGACCGGGAATCACCCGCTGCCCGGCGCCGTCGTCGCCAAAGCGAGCAGCAGGCGAGCTGCTGCAGTTGCCTGTTGGTGGTATTCTCCGCGCTGATTGCCCTCATTGTACTGTGGCGGCCGGTTGGCAACTGGTGGCAGGAGCGACGTGAGGCGCCGGCGGGTCCTCAGATCGTCGAGATGTTCCCCCTGGACCTGCAGGCCGATGCCCGGATCTACTACCGACACAACCTGGTGCGCCTCGAAATCCGGGTGGTCAATCCCCAGGGCGAGCTGATCAAGCTGGACGAGCCCCCGCGAATAGTAGTGCGCCAGAACGGTCAGGTGGTCATCACCGTCGGCGGAGTGCGGCGGCTGAGTCCCTCGTGGGATGCCCGAAGCAAGTTGTACATATGCCACTGGCCGATTCCGTGGCTGGCCGAGCCGGGCTTGTACGTGGCCGAGGCGAAGATGGAAATACCTGATCCCGCTATCTGGCCGTGGCAGCTAGAGGTTGCGGCTGACCAGCAGCAGTCCAAGTACGACAAGGGCAGCGCGCATTGCATCGCTCAGGTCCCGTTCGAAATTGCCCGGCGGGCGCGCCGCGATATGCCCCCGGGGCTGTGTGTCGCCACCTGGGAGCCGGATTTTCCCACAAATATAGCAATTCCCCGCCCCGATGGCTCCACCGGCGACTGGCGCGCGATCCTGGACTGGTGCGAGTTCGTCGGTGCCGATGCACTGTGGTTCCGGGGCGGGGTGACGCGGCGAGGCTGCACGAATGATGAGCCGTTTGTCAGGAAGAATCGGGACGCCATCCCTCGGTTCGCCGCGGCCGCCCACAACCGGGGTCTGAAGTTTGGCACCTGGGCAGCGGCGTACGTGACCTATCCGGAAATCCGCAGCAGTAACCGCGGGCTGCCCTCGTACGAGTGGGGCCAGGACATTTCCCGCAGCACCGGCCAGATTTCCGATGTTCCGTACATCTCTCTGCTTGACCAGAGCCGAATTGACCATCTGGCTGACTTCTTCCGCAAGATGGCGCGCAGCCGCGATGTGGACTTCGTGGGGCTGGACTACATCCGCAGCGACCGCGGTGGTTACGAGATGACTGACCGCTTCACGTCGGAAATGCCGGTGAAGCTGCCCGATGACTGGACGAATCGCAGCCGCAGCCAGCGGTGGCGATATGTGGCGCAGAAGGTAGAGAGTGAGTGGAACGCCGCGTCGGGCCGGGACTTCTACGAGCAGTGGAACTGGTGGCGGGCGCATATGAACGCCAGTAACGTCGAGCAGATTATCGCCCAAAGCGGCATAAAGAAGCCGGTGTGGCTGTTCCAGTTGAGTTGGCTGCACGGTGAGCAACACGGGCAGGATGCGTTCATGTTCAATGATGCCGGTGTGGCCCTCATTGCGCCAATGCTGTATGAATCGCCGACCTTTCAGCATTTCGGGCATGTTATCAGATTCTGGAAGGAATACACCAAGCCCGGTCAGGTCAACCTGGCACCCGGCGACGAAGTTGACGATCCCCTCCATGGTGTGACTCCAAAAAACAGAACACGGCGGCCGGCGGCGCCGGAGGTGCTCTACCAGCGCATGATGCGGGGACACACGGAGATGGTGGAGGGCGAGCGGACGATGGGGGGGTTCTGGCATGACATCTACCGGGCCGCGATGGGGCGGCGGCGGGGGCCATATCCCGGAACCGAGTGGGCGCTGGCCGGTGCCGCTGTCTTCAGCCAGATCCGCCAGTCGTGGGAGGTCTATCCGATCAAGGTCGAGCTATCCGCGCCCAACAGTGTGAGCATCGGCGCGACCTTCACGGTGCAGGTGAGCATCGAGAATGTGACTGGCGCAACGGTGCGCGACCTCATCATTAAGCTGGAGAGCACCGAGTACATTGCGCCGGTGGGCAAGGGGGAGCGGCAGGTGGTTGAACTGGGGCCTGGGGAGAGCCACATGGTGCCGATGAGAGCGCGCATCACGCGGGCGGATACCCAGCGCAAGAATCGCTATATGGTGGCAGTGCGGTTGAATTGGGCAGCCGGACAGTTTGGCGAGAAGGTGCGCGCGGACCTGCCCAGAACCTTCGTGGTGATGAAGTACCTTGACGGGACGTAGCCATCTGGGGATGTTAGCGTCCCGCGGTGAAAGGAAGCTGAAGCGCACTGTGGAGCTTGGGATTGTCACTGACGAGATCTCCCGCGATCCAGTAACTGCCTGCGAACTGGCCCGGCAGTGGGGCTTGAGACACCTGGAATTGCGCCTGTGGTATCGGTCCCGACCGCCGGAGGATATGACCGACGCCGATATCGCCGAGCTGCGCGGGATCGCCGCGGACAACGGCCTGGATTTCTACTCGATATCTCCGGGGCTGTTTAAGGTGTGTGCCGATGACCCACGCCTCGCCGAGCACCGCGGCGATCTCCAGAAGCGTTCGTTGGATCTGGCCGAGGGTCTGGGTGCGGGATTGGTTATCGCCTTTGCATATATCCGCGGCGAGGGTGCAGGGCACCAGGATTGGCCACCGGCGATGATTGATGACTTCCGCGCTCTGGGCGAGGCGGCTGCCGGGCGCGGGAGGCGAGTGGCGCTGGAGAACGAGCCC
>CAYNMY010000134.1:0-6206 GCA_964398275.1 uncultured Armatimonadia bacterium
AATAAAGACCGAGCAGCGCGAGGCCGGGGGGACGCTTAGCGCGGCGCAGCAGCCCCTGGAGCAGGCGGAGAGCGCATTGGCCCCGCCGCAGGCGCAACTCGCCCAGACCAAGCAGCAAGTAGCCGAAGCCGAGCGTAGGTTGGCGGAGGCGAGGGTGCGTCTGGCGGGGCATCAGGAGCAGATGTGGGAGCGACTGCTTACGGTCTACCGTTCGGGCGAGCCCAGCTACCTGGAAGTAATCTTTCAGGCCACGACGTTTGAGGAGTTTGCAAATCGGGCGGAGTTTACCCGGCGCGTTGCCCAACGTGACGAGAGTCTGCTGGCGAAGCTGGTCAGCGAAAAGCAGGCTGTCGAGCGCGAAAAAGCGGAACTGGAAGGCAAAAAAGCCCAGCAGACGGTCCTGGAAGCACAGGTGCGCGAGCATCACGACGTCATAGCGACCCGTAAGGCGGAAAGCGAGCAGGCACTGCGCAGTATCACCGAGGACCGGGCCGAGGCCGAGCAGCAGTTGACGCTGATGGAGCAGGAATACGACCGAATCGCCCGGGAGCTGGGTGCGCTGAGTCGGCGCGGGGGGAAGTACGAGGGGACTTTCCAGGGCGGGATGCTCCGGCCGGTCTCGGGTGGGGTAGTGACCAGCCGGTTCGGCTGGCGCATACATCCGACACTCAAGATACGCAAGATGCACTACGGGATAGATATCGCGCGCTTGCCGGTGGGCACGCCGATCAAAGCAGCGGCCGACGGCGCGGTGATTTTCGCGGGCTGGAGTCGCACGGCCGGCAAGATGGTCAGAATTGACCACGGTAGCGGGATGGTAACGCTTTATGCCCATTTGTCGAAGTATGCGGTGAAAAACGGTCAGGTGGTGAAGGCCGGGCAGGTCATCGGCTACCTGGGCGGGACCGGCGCGTGGTCAACCGGCCCGCATCTGCATTTCGGCGTCTGCCAGAACGGCAAATGGCTCAACCCTGAGAGATTCGTTCGCTTCTAAGGTCGAGCTGCCCAACTATGGGCCAGGCCGACCGTTGCGTAGAGAACTGATTGAACATAAGATGGCCCGGGAGAGTCGCTGATATAGCATGCGCCTAATGTATGCAAAACGTTTGACGGGAATAATAGCTGCCGGCATCTGTGCGGTGCTGCTGGGCAGCGTGGCTCTGCCTGCGGCGGAGGCCAGCAGGCTCGGCGATCTCAAAAAGAAGCTGAGCAGTTACCTGTGGCGGGAGAAGAAGGTCAAGAAAGAGCTGCGCACGATCAAGGGTGAGCAGGGTGCCGCGCGCAGCCGGCTGGTCGCCGCGCAGCGGGAGTTGGACGAGGCGCAGGCGTCGTTGCGCCGGGCCGAGGGGCAACTCCGCGTGACCAAGCAGGAGATCGCCGCGACTGAGCAGGAGCTGGCGCAGACGAAAGCTCGGTTGGAAAAGCGCCAGGAGGAGATGCAGCAGCGTCTGCTGGCGGTCTACCGCTCCGGGGAGCCGTCGTACCTGGAAGTGATCTTCCAGGCTACGTCGTTCGAGGACTTCGCTAACCGGGCCGAGTTCACGCGGCGTATCGCGCGGCGGGACGAGGATCTGCTGGCCGAGCTGGTCAGCGAGAAGCAGGCCTTCGAGCGCCAGAAGGCGGAACTCGAGGCCCAAAAAGCCCGGCAGGAAGACCTGCGGGCCAAGATAATCCAGCAGCGGGACGTCGTGAGGACGCGGCGGGCCGAGGCCGGGGCTGAGCTGAAAAGGACTAACGAGGACCGCGGCGAAGCCGAGCGGCTGCTGGCGCAGATGGAGCAGGAGTCGCGAGCGATTGAGCAGCTGATCGCTGGACTCCAACGAGGCGGCGGGCGGCGCTACTCAGGAAAATGGGGCGGCACGTTCAAGTGTCCCATCTGGAGCAGCTATCGGATATCAAGCCGGTACGGCTGGCGCATCCACCCGATTGTGCACACGCGCCGCTTCCACGACGGCGTGGACCTGGCCTGCCCTAGTGGCACGCCCATTCACGCCGGTGACAAAGGGCTAGTGATCTATGTGGGCTGGAAGGGCGTTTACGGCAAGACGGTGCTGATTGATCACGGCAGCGGCATCTCGACGATGTACGCGCACTGCTCGCGGTTCGCAGTCAGCAAAGGCCAGACGGTCAAGCGGGGGCAGGTCATCGGCTACGTGGGCAGCACTGGCTGGTCTACCGGACCGCATCTGCATTTTGGCGTACGTAAATATGGCAAACCGATAAACCCGATGAAGTTCTAGATTTCTGGAGGTCAGTGAAGGGCTATGGATAAGACTGCTTTTCGTTTTCGCGTGTGGTTGGTAGTGCTAATCGGCATGCTGATGGCCGGTTCGTTTGTGGCCGGTGCGGGGGTGATACACTGGTTCTCGGCGGAACCGCTGCTTGGGCTGGTGGGCCGGGTGGCGCAGATTGTGCCGGGAGTTATTGAGGTCGAGCAGGGCCGGGGGATCCCGGCGTCCACCAACCTGCAGCCGCTGGCGACTTTCTGGGAGGTGCGCCAGCGCATTCTAAGAGATTACGTTGAACCCATCGAGGAGCCAATCAAGCTCACCTACGGGGCGATCCGGGGGATGATCGCGGCTCTGGAAGACCCCTACAGCCGCTTTATGACCCCGGAGCAATACAAGGAGTTTCAGACAGAGGCATCGGGCCAGTTTGAGGGAATCGGGGCCGTACTGTATGAGCGCAAGGTGGGGGAGACAGATGTCAGGCAGGTGGTGATCTCCTCGATCATTCGCGGTGGGCCAGCGTCGGAGATGGACATTCGTCCCGGGGATGTGGTGGTGGCGGTTGACGGCGAGTCGGTGGAGGGTCTGGGGGTAGGTCCGGTCGCCGACATGATCCGGGGTCCCCAAGGCACTAAGGTGGTCCTGGCCCTGCGGCGCGAGGGTTCCGATACACCTGTAGAGGTCACCATAACCCGCCGCCAGGTCAAGTTCCCACCCCCCGAACACGAGGTTATTGGCGATGACATCGGCTACGTCTGGCTGCACTACTTCAACAAACAGGCGGATGTGCAACTGCGCGAGTCACGTGACGCCCTGGTGGCAAGAGATGTCAAGGGATTGGTCTTCGACCTGAGCGGCAACGGTGGCGGATTGCTGGAACAGGCCATCTCAGTTGCCAGCCTGTTCCAGGACGACGGGCCAGTGGTGTACGTGAAGGAACGCAACAGTGAAGCGCAGCCCTACCAGGCCTTGCCCGGCCGAGTTGCCGTGCCCAGTGATCTGCCGGTCGTGGTGCTGGTCAATGACGCCAGCGCGAGTGCCTCGGAGATCGTGGCCGGCGCCCTTCAGGACATCGGGCGGGCCACCGTAGTCGGCCAGCACACCTTCGGCAAAGCCCGGGTCCAAACCGTGATCGAGCTTAACGACCACTCGGCTCTGGCGCTGTCTACTGCCGCATACCTGACACCCAATAAGCGCGACCTGAGTCAGGAGTATGCCGAGGGCAAGCGCGGCATCGAGCCGGACGTGGACTTTGGCGAATACTACCGCGGCCCTGGCGACGACGCTCTCACGGGACACGAATGGTACGAGCGGGAGCATAAGAAGCAGGTGGATCGCGCCGTGAAGGTCCTGCAGAAGCTGATCGCCGGTCAGCCCGTCGACTAGCCCAGTCGGCGGGAGCTGGCCAGTGCAGCTAGCTGGTTATAATAGCCCTTAGCCGGGTCGCGGAGGAAGATAGTAATGAGAGAGCACGAGTCGCATGACCGCCGTTACCAACGACTCCAGGCTGCTGTCCGAGCGTATCGCACCGGCCTGTTGCTGGCGGTCATCGTGATCCTTATTCTCAGCTCGATTCTGCTGGCGGGACGAGGGCGTTTCGCCCGCGCCATCAAGATAAATGGCGAGGTGGCCGTGCTGGTGCGCAATAAGGCGGCCGCCGACCATGTCCGCGAGCAACTGCTCAAGGGCGGCAAGAAGAGCCTGCCCGGCCAGGCCTCCTTTGAGGAGCAATGGGAAGATGCGCCCTGGCCGGTGGAGGGTAGGAAGGTGGTGTCGGTAGGCGCAGCCCTGGAAGTACTGCGCCCCGCAGTCACGGTCCTGGTCAGCTCTGCCGCCATCGAGGTGGATGGGCAGGAGGTGGTGGTTCTGGCCACGGAGGAGTTGGCCGAGAATGTCCTCGATGAGGTCAAGCGCAACTATTTTAGCGAAGATGATAAGCTGTTGGAATCCCCCAAGTTCCGCCAGGACGTGCGAATTGCCGCCCAAGTGGCCCGGCCCGCCGAGGAGGTCCTCACCGACCTGAGCATCGCTGGCGAGCGGCTTACCCAGAGTCGCACCGCCGCGAAGACCTATCGGGTCAAAAAAGGCGAATTTCCTGCCCGGATCGCTCACCGACATGGTATGACTCTGTCGCAATTGTATGCGCTGAACCCGGGTATTCGAGATCGCTACCTGATCATCGGCGAAAAGCTCAAGGTGTCTACGCCGGCCGCCCCCCTGACTGTAGTCACGGTCAAAGAGGAGACCAGGACAAAGGTACTACCGCCGGAGAAGGAGGAGATTCGCACGCCCATTCTGCCCCGGGGTCAGACAGAGGTGGCGCGCGAAGGCAAGCCCGGCAAGAAGACTGTCTGGATGAGGGTGGTCTACGAGAATAACCGGGTCATTAGCAAGAAGGACATCAGGGGTCGGACTATCGAAGAGCCCGAGCCGCGGATAGTAAGGATTGGCATCGGGGAGGCGGCCTTGTCCAGAACCGAGTCAGAAGACTGACACCGGCCGCGTCCTGCAGTACTCCTCTGGGCATAACAGGTTTAGCCAGCCTGGTCGGCGTTCGAGTAAGCTCCCCCGAATCCAGCACGGGTAGTGGTAGCTGCGTGAATTGCGATGATTCGATGACAAACAGTGATATGGTGGCGCAGGTGAAGCGCCTGCTGGCCGAGACCGCACCGCGGGTAGATCAGCACCTGCCGCGCTACCTGCCCGAGGTGGGGGAGTTCGCTGGAAACGTGGTGGAGGCGATGCGACATAGCCTGCCGTGCGGCAAGTGCCTGCGGCCGCTTATTGTTATGCAGGCCGCCGCGACGTTCGGGCTGTGCGCCGATAGTGTCCTGCCGGCGGCGTGTGGCTTTGAGCTGCTGCATACTGCGACGCTCATCCACGACGACCTGCCCGCCATTGATGACAGCCCGCTGCGCCGGGGCCGGCCCTCGTGTCACGCCGCCTTCGACGAGGCCACCGCAATCCTGGCGGGCGACGCCCTCATCATCGCCGCCTACAGCGCTCTGGCGGCCCAGGCCCAGGTCGAAGACGTATCTGCGTGCGCTGTCCTGCGCGTGATTTCGGAGTTCTGCGCATTCACCGGGGCCAGTGGCCTCATCGGCGGCGAGGCCGCGGATATTTGGGGTGAAAAGCAGCCGCCGGATCGGCCGCTGCTGGAGTATATTCACCTCAACAAGACCGCAAAGCTGTTTGAGGCCGCCGCGCGGGCGGGCGCGATTCTGGCGCAGGCCCCCGAGGAACAGATTGATCTTCTGGGGACGTATGGGCGCACGCTCGGCTTGCTGTTCCAGGTTACCGACGACATACTCGACGTGACCAGCTCAGCAGAGGCCCTGGGTAAGCCCGTGGGACTGGATGAACAGGCCGGCAAGCAGACCTACCCAGCAGTGATCGGGCTCGATGGTGCCCGCGAATACGGCGCGCAGCTCGCCAGGCAAGCCACAGAACTGGCCCAGAAACTGCCCGCCAACCACCGCTTCTGGCAAGGTCTGGCGGCACTAACGCTTGATCGGCACGCCTAGAACGACAGACAACGGCAGACAACAGCAGAGAACGGCAGCACGAGAACGGCAAATGCAGGCGGATCAGCGGCAACGGTGGGGCGATGGCGTCTGAAAGGTGGAGCAGGTGGAAGTCAGTATTGTTCACGAATGTGGATTCTGCTTCGGTGTGCTCCGGGCGATAGAGCTCGCGCAGGAAGCGACCGGGGAGCACGAGAAGGTTTACTGCCTAGGGGCGCTGATCCACAACCGGCAGGTGGTGACGGAGCTGACCCAGGCCGGCCTGGAAGTAGGGGAGGACCTCGGCGAGGTGCCCGACGGTGCGGTGATGATGGTGCGGGCGCACGGGGCCGGCCCGGAAGTATATGCGCAGGCCCAAGCGCGCGGCATCGAGGTAATTGACGCGACCTGCCCGTTCGTCGCCCGGGTACACAAGAAGGCCGGGCAGTTTGCCGAGTTGGGCTACCAGGTGCTG
>CAYNMY010000135.1:0-6204 GCA_964398275.1 uncultured Armatimonadia bacterium
CCCCAGCGGTAGGCCGGGATGTCCGGAGTGAGCCTGCTCAATAGCATCTACGGCTAACATACGCAGAGTATTCACGCAGAGTTGATTCAGCTTGTTCATATACACCTCATTCTTCATTTGCCTTCTTACGCCCTGTGTACGCTCTTTTTTTCTGAGAGGTGAAATGTCCCGCATAGCGAACTCCAGCTTGGGCAGAGGCTATGTACCGTAGGCTTTGTCGTGGGGGGCATTGGCGGGGGCAGCAATCGGTGTTACACAAACCCTAACCATACAGGGAGGATCTTATGATCAGACGCGACTACAGATGTGTGCCGGTGCGCCGGCTGGTGGTGATGGGCGAATCCAACGCCTACGGCATGTGCGCCGGGGATCCGCTGAATGAGTGGGTGCAAACCCTGGCCTTCCTCATTCGTAGATTCCAGGAAGGGCCGCTGCGGGTGTTCAATAACGCCATACCCTCGAACGTGATCAGCCCAAGGGCGCCGGGCTACGATCCCCAAGCGGTTTATGGGATTGCGCCCTCGGCCCTCGAACGTTTCGAGCAGGATATGATCGCCTACCAGCCCGACATGGCGGTCTACGCTTACGGCTTGAACGATTCGCGATGTGGCCACGCTGTGGAGAGCTTCATCGAAGACTACGAGACCATAGTGCGCGAGACGCGGCGGCGGCTGCCGGAGGCTCTCATTGTCCTCGTCGGACCTTATTGGAACCTGCAATATGATGCCGCTACCTGGGCCAAACCGGAGTATAAGGAACTGCGTGAGAGTCCGTGGGGCGTCGGGGGCGATGAGCTGGTGCTTGCGTACAACGCGGCGATTGCGGAGCTGGCGGACCGCTATGAGGCCCTCTTCAGCAATGTTTACCGCGCGACTGAAGGAGCCACCTGGCTATTGCATGACGACACATGCCACTTCACCGACGTGGGCCAGTGGCTCATTGGCCAGACGGTCTTTGCCACGCTGGCTGCCAATTGTTCCTTCGTGGGGCAAAAGAGCATTAACGACTTTCGGCAAGCGGGCTTCCAGGTCCCCACGACGGGAGGCACTAATGCACTGCCCCACGTCATCGGGTCGTGGCGAACCATTGGCACATGGCAGGAGTAGAAGATGTGCGTCCTCAAACTTCTATCAAACGGCTTGTCAAGGGTTGCTGCTGTGCCATTAACTTAACACATTGGGGAATTCGCCTTCGGGGTTGCCTGTGACCTCGTGCAGCAGAGTCATAAACTTGCAGAGATTCTCAAAAGTTACCATCGGCTGCAGGCCGTGGTCGCCATTGGGAAAGTAGCGGCCTTTGGCCAGCAGTGGTGGCACCTTGGTCATGATTTCCTTCTCGATAAGATGCCCCATACCCTCGTTGACCGACTCCTTCTCCAGCCAGCCCATAAGAATGAACTTGGGGTGCCGCTGACGGATGGCAAACAGATCGTTACCGGCCTTGACCTCACTGGGGTAGATGGCGTTGACGCCACACTCCTCTACCAGCGGGACCAGCTCCATGTAGTTACCGTCAGTGTCGATGGCCACCATCGCCACGCCGCAATCTCGCGCGATCTCGCCGATCTCAGTATAAGCTGGGGAGCAGAACTCACGGAAGTGAGCCGGGCTGATGAGCATCCCGTGATTGTAGCAGATATCTTCCCCACAAGCTATGATTTCTGGTCGTAGCCGCTCGATTATCGGGAAAATGTAGGTGCGGCGACGCCAGGAATGCCAATCAAGGATTTCGTGGGCAAGCCTGGGGTCGTCGTAGAGGATCGCGCACGCGCGCTCAGGTCCCATCAGGCTCCGCAGTCCACCCCAGGTTCCGCCGGCGCCGACGTGCAGGGGCTGGTCGCGGTTGTCGAATTTCCTGGCGGCTGCCTCTATCTGCTGGTCCGACCAGCACGCGCCGGGAGTCATTCTGTCGCGATAGAACTCCCAGCTCTTGCGGTCTCGCACGTCATATTCAATGTAGTGGGGCATCGAATAGGTACTGTCGTTGTCCCAGACCTGGCGGGTTATAGCCCCGGTCTCGGCCTCGATTATCTCCCACTCGCCCTCGATGCGCTTTTCCACTTTGAACCCCTTTGCAGGCTCGTGACCGGCGATGTCGGAGTAAAGTGCCCCCGTCGTCCCCCAGTAGCGCTGCCATGTCGCGGTGCTGGCACCTACCCCGCCACCGTCCACCCACTCCGGCATTCCCTGCTGCACCAGGTGCTGGTGGGTCCGCTTCATGCACCCACCGGACATACCCGGTGCCCCCGAAAAACCGAAAATAGGCACGTAGTCGGGGCGCTCGCCCCGGCAAACAGCCAGAAATCTTTCCAGGTCAGTCATCCTACGTTCACCCCACGGTGATAGCGTTTCAGCTTAGCATCTGTGAACTGGCTTGTTAAAAGGCCCAGCTCGCTGTCCCATTAACTTGACACATATAATGCCGGTGGCTATCCTAGCGCTACTGCCGAGGAATGTCAAGTTGCCGAAATCAGCAATTGGCTGGAATATGGCAGAGAATGCTCATGGTAACAGTAGGGCGTGCGTTGTGCCGGAAAACCACTGTCATTATTGCCGCCAGTGTTTGGGGCCTGGGTGGCTGTCTGGTGGCAGCCGGTGGCTGTCCGTATTCAATTCGGGATGCGGGGTTTATCGTCCGCGAGCCACAGCCTTATAAACTTACCGTGTTCGTGAACGACCGCACTCCTGGGCGAGAGGAGTTGACCCGGTGGCTTGCCGAAGCAGCGGATAGCTATCTGGCGGACGCTAACGTGGCGGCGGAAGTGGTCAACCTTGACCAGCAGCCGCACCATAAGGCGAATAGTTACCTCCCCGCGCGGGGCCATGACAACCTGCCCGTCGCTGTGCTCATATCACCGCGAGATAAAGCGATGAGTCTGCCCGGCCTGGAGCCAAACATACTCTTCGAGGAGGCGATCCAGCGATTGGTGCAGGAGGCCGTTGTCTCGCCGAAGCGGACCGAGCTGGCCGCCCATATCATTACCGACTGGTGTGTGGTCGTGGTGGCCGAAGGTACCGACGCCGCCGAAAACCGGCGAGTGGCCCAGGCGGTGGCAGCAGCAAGCAGGGCGGTGGTCGGTACGATTACGGAGATGGAGCAGAAGATCGCCCGGGGCCCGTATGTCATCACGCTTTCGGCTGACGATGCTGCTGAGGAAGTTTTTGCGTGGAGTATCGGCCTCGACCGGGATGACAATACCCAGGCGCGGGTGGCAGTGCTCTATGGTATGGGACGGCGGGTCGGGCCGGTGCTTGCGGGGGAAAACATCACCGAGTCGGTGCTGACAAATATCTTCCTGTTCTTGGGCAGGAACTGTACGTGTACGGCCGACCCCCGTTGGCTGCTGGGGCCGGTGGTGCCACTGGTCTGGGGGCAGGACCGGCAGCAACAAGTCTACGATCTGTTGGGGTTTGATCCGAATAGCCCCATGGTGGCGGCCACTTTAGGGGGAGTCTGGGTCTCCTGGGAATCCTTGGGCAGCCCAGGTGGCGATGAGATTGCTGATGCGGACAGCGCCCAGTGTAGCGTCGCTCCACCGCTGAGTCCCGACTATCTTGAGTTCTCCGTAGAGACGGATAAAGCGACGCCGACAAAGCAACAGCGCACCTTACACATAGTTGTTGGCTTGATCGTCGTGTTGGTACTCATCGTCCTGGGGGCTGGTGGGGTGCTTCTGCTGCGGGCGAGTAGGAGAGCGTAGGGCGTCGTTACTATGGGTGCACAGCTTTCCTGTTCACTACTCAGAGCGCAACCGGCGGAGAAAGAATGGCTATGAGAAAGAGAAACCAGGGGTTCACCTTAATTGAACTCCTCGTCGTCATCGCCATCATCGCTATCCTGGCGGCAATGCTATTTCCGGTGTTCGCCCGGGCGAGAGGCAAGGCTCAACAGACCGTGTGTCTGAGCAATCTCCGCCAGTTGGGGATGGCCTGTCACATGTATGCCCAAGATTGGCACGGATGGCTGCCCTGCGACTACTATGCCTGCAACAGCACTACTACCCACAGCCGGCTGGTGGGACAAATCCTGCCGTACATCAATAATATGCAGATCCTGTATTGTCCAGCGGCTTTCAAAATACAGGCATGGATGCCCGACTTTGCCCCCACGGAGGCTAACCAGACGGCCGGCAATATCGGCTACTACTACTTCAGCTATGACCAGATACCCAGTACTGTCAACCCACCCCAACCCACCTATAGCACTTGGATTTCGTGGGGCTTCCTGCCCCAGAACGCGGGGGACGAAGCGCGCATTATGAGCTTGCAGTGGGACAGTAACTGCTGGCTGTGGACGGATGCCTGGTGCAAACTTACCCGCACTGAGCACGGTGTTACCCTGCATGGCTCTAGCCGAGGCTCCATCAATATATGTTACCTGGATGGTCATGTGAAATTCCAGGCCGCCTCAGCCAAGCTGGTCTTCAAGTAGCCCCGGCAGGCAGATTCACCCGAGGGAAGGCACAGTATCCATCCGGTGCGATCCTATAAAGAAAGGCGGCTGACTTCGCTATGAAAGTCGTCAAAAGTGGCGGACATAGACTGTTTGAGCAGGATCAGGAAACAACCCAGGTTGTCGCCGAAATGCTCACGGACCTGGAGCGCAACGGCATGGATGCAGTTGGCAAGTACAGTATCAAATTTGATGACTGGAATCCCCCCAGCTTTGAACTCACAGGGAAAGAAATTGAAGCGGCTATTGCCCAGCTCCCTAAACAGGCGATAGAGGACACTGACTTCTGTCAGGCGAACGTGCGCGACTTTGCCCGGGCCCAGCTTGCCACATTGCTGGCGCTGGAGGTGGAAATCAAACCGGGCGTCATCCTGGGCCACAAGCACATCCCCGTCAGCTCGGTGGGAAGTTATATACCCGGGGGTAGGTATCCAATGTTCGGTTCGGCCCAGATGAGCATCATTCCGGCCAAGGTGGCGGGGGTAAAAAGGATTGTCGCCTGCACCCCGCCCGTAAAGGGCCAAGGATACTATCCGGCAACTATCAACGCGATGGCGAAGGCCGGCGCCGATCGGATTTTTGTGCTGGGCGGCGTGCCGGCTATGGCGCTGATGGCTTTCGGGCTGGGAGATACCGAGCCTGTTGATATGCTCTGTGGCGCCGGCAATAAGTATGTGGTTGAGGCCAAACGCCAGCTCTTCGGCCGCTGTGGTATAGACATCCTGGCCGGCCCGACGGAGATACTCATCATTGCCGATGACCAGGCCGACCCTGCCCTAGTTGCCTGCGACCTGCTGGGCCAGGCCGAACATGACCCTAACAGTGGCATCTGTCTAATCTGCTTCAGCGAAGCCTTCGCCCACCGAACTATCAACGAGGGCGAGGAGCAGTTGGCCGGGTTGCCCACCAGAGATATCGCCAGCGCCTCGTGGGCGGCCAACGGCATCGTCTATGTAGCCGACAGCCCCCAGGAAGCGGTAGAGCTAAGCAACGATTACGCACCCGAACACCTGGAGCTTCATGTCAGTGATACCGACTACTTCTTCGCCAACCTCACGAACTACGGGTCTGTGTTTATCGGCGAGGAGACGACAGTGGCATACGGTGACAAGTCAATCGGCACCAATCACATTCTCCCCACCAGCCGTGCAGCCCGCTATACCGGCGGAGTGTGGGTAGGCAAGTTCCTGAAAACGTGCACATTCCAGCGGATGACACAGGCGGCTTCTGCCGAAATTGCCGCGGTCACCGAGCGCCAGTGCAAACTGGAGAACATGCTGGCCCACGCTGTGACGGCCCGCATGAGAATTGAGCGGTACCGCGCCGCAGAAAGGAGTAGCTGATGAGCGAGGCAATGTTCCGTCTGGATAACAAGGTGGCAGTGATTACGGGAGCGGCGACCGGACTGGGGGCGGCCGCAGCCGTAGCCCTGGCCAGCGCCGGCGCTCACCTGGGCATATCGGACCGGCCCGGCGAGAGCCTGGAGGACGTGGCGGCCAACGCAGGTCAGTACGGGCGGCGGGTATTCAAATTTGCCATGGATGTCCGTGTACTCGATCAGATCCAGGCGGGCATTGCTGCCGTTGAATCCGAGTTCGGCCACATTGATATTCTCGTCAACAACGCCGGTATCAACCGACCGACCCCGGGCTTGGAGGTAACCCCGGAAAATTGGGACGACCACTACGCCACCAACGTGAAGGGGGGCTTCTTCGTGGCTCAGGCAGCAGCAAAGCTGATGATCCCCCGGGG
>CAYNMY010000136.1:0-6200 GCA_964398275.1 uncultured Armatimonadia bacterium
TTGTTGATTTTTCATCTCCCGCCTGGAGAGCAAATTTAGGCAAATCTTCAATTACTTTTTCCCAATATTTTTGTATAGCACTTAGGTCCTTTTTTTCAGGCCCCAGTTTTAAAAGTATTTCTTTCTCCTTTTCTCGCTCTTCGATTAATGGTAAGATATTCTGAAAGATTTTACCTAAATCCTTGCCAAGAAAAATATTGAAGTCCATTAAGCATAGATCGTTCGTCTTGTCCTGATGGGAATACAATAAATGATCATAAAAATCAGATATTATAACATAGTAATCGGAACCAATTGACCAACCCCTCAGCTTAAAATAATCTTCTATACCGGCTTGGTGCGTTGTTAATAAAATAGAAACATGCTTATCTTTTAATTTGATTATCGCCTTGTTATCATTGGAATCAGTTATATCAAAAACATCTGCCAGTTTTTTGATATAATATTTTTCAATTTCCTTGTTGTTTATTTCATAATCCCAATATGCAATATCTTTTTCTTCAATCTTGACGCCGCGCTGCACCTCCCTCAGAACGGCTGGCATCCCGATAAGGTGGACTAGAGACTGTTGCAAAACCCGTGGGAGGGGCACCCTTGCCCCGATATCTGCGTAGGTTTTGTAGCTAAACTCACACAATCTGTCCCAGCAGGCGGTTCAGCCCGGGGATTCGGTTGACCAGGCGACTGAGCGCAGCCAGCCGCTGGGGGGAGAGTATCCGCTTGAGTGCGCCGAGCCGATCCGAGCAGACGACGCTGGCCACATAGCCACTGCGGATGACCGCCAGAGCTGGCAGTTACCTGCCTCCAGGCTGTTGATCGCGCTGCCGAGGAACCCTCCCCAGAGTGGTACACACACGTGGGCTAACCGCGCAGCCTTTGATGCTTGCTGTTGACATATATGGCCAGCCGAGGTATTCTGGATAGCGTGCAGCGATGGTTGGTTCGCCGCACCGGTAGGCATTCATCGCCACCGAACTACCAAACGGAGTCTTTGTGTATGGATACCAGGAACTTTCGCCACGCCATGATTCAGGCCACCAAGTGGCTGATGTCACAACAAGCCGACGACGGCGGGATGCACCCGTTAGAACACGGGCTCGCCACCTACCACAAGGTGCCTTTGGCCTATGCAGCCATGGGCCAGATTGATCGGGCCGCGGCGCTGTCGCTGTGGATTCAGGAGAATAGCATAGACGAAGAGGGCGACTTCGCCGGCCACTTCCCCCGGCCCGCGCTGCACCGGGAGTTTTATTCCTGGGCGAATTCCTGGCTCGTCTGCGGCGAGCACTCTCTCGGGCATTTCGGCATATCAGTGCCGGCGCTGGAGTTCCTGCTCACTCTCCAGCATCCGCAAACGGGCGGCTTTTTGGCGGCCGGGCCGGAGGCGGGGCTCAATGATCGCCAGGACGGCCTGTCTACGGCTACTGCCGGTCTGGCGTGCCTGTACGGCGGACAGATCGAAGCTGCCGAGGCGGCCGCCCGATTCCTGCTGTGGCTGTGGGACAACCAGCCGGGCGGGGCCGCCGCGCGTCTGTACTTTCTCGTTGAGCAGGGCGACCAGACGCTTACCGAATTTGATGAAGAGCTGGCACCATGCTTTGCTGTTCACATCAGTCGTCCCCAGCAGTGGTACCACGTGCCGGCCCTGGCCGCTGGCTTTCTTATCTTGTTGCACGAGGCCACCGGTGAGCCGGCCTACCTGGAGGGCGGGCACCACTACCTGCAATTTGCTGATAGTTGCGCATCAGATCGCTACACCAGCGATAAGAGCGCGTTCTTGGGCTGGGCGGCTGCTATCGGCTTCCGCGCGACCGCCAACGCCAACTACGAACGGATCCTGCAGGAGGTGGCGGCTGGCCTGCTGGCCAGTCAGCTTGACAACGGCACCTGGCTCAAAGGCTGCATGGGTACGGATATAACTGCTGACGTGGTGGACGCTACCGCCGAAGGGATAATCTGCCTGGCCAAGATAGTGGAGAGCCTCACGGTTACCGGCTGAACTCCGCCCTTGGCAGTCTCTTCCCCACCCGCCGGCACCTAGTCACCGTTTCCCGCACAACCGTCGCATCTACGCCGGCCACCAGGGGGGAACCACGCTGCCGGCCTGACCTGGTTCGCTTCTTGCAGCCAGACAGACCACGCCAGGGCGAGCCACCGCGCACACTGTTATAGTTGCTCACCCACGGATACAACTGCCTGATTGACCAGCTTAGGATAGGCAGTAAATGACCGAGAACGACGCTCACAATTCCCCGCAAAGACCGGCCCGCCGCCGTCAGTCCGTGACTGCGGGGCTGGCGATGGTGCTGGGCAGCTCTTACTCCAATATGCTGTTGGGGCTTGTACGCGGCATAGTTGTCATGAGGATTATTGGCCCGACGGCGCGCGGGCTGATGCAGACAGTCAGCCTATTCGAGCGGTACCTGTCCAACGCCCACTTGGGCAGCCTGCACGGACTGAGTAAGGAACTGCCCGGTGCCCTGGGCCGCAACGACCACGACGACGTGGTGCGCATTGAAGACGTTGGCTCGACCGTCGTGCTGATGCTGGCCACGCTTGCCTCTATGGGCATGCTGGTCTGGGCGCTGCTGGTCGCCGATGTGGGCCGACCCACGCGCATCACCCTGGCCATCGGATCTGGAATCATCCTGGCTGGGCAAACCACCACGCTGTACCGAATGGTCCTACGCGCGTGGGGGACCTACAGCGTCCTGGCTCTCGCCACGGTGATCACCAGCGTCGGCCAGTTCGTGCTGATGCTGGCCGGCGCGATACTCTATGGCCTCTCGGGAGTGATGTGGGGTTGGCTGGCCGGCATGCTACTGACACTGCTCTATCTGCACTTCGCCGCGAAGATTGGCATCCGTTTGCGACTTGAGCGGGCGACGGTTGTTCGACTGATCAAGGTGGGGTTGCCGATTGCCGCGATAGTATTCGCCGATCTCCTGCTGCGGACCGTGGACGGCGTCCTGCTGCTCAAATATTGTGGCCAGTATCGCTGGGGACTTTACAGCATGGCCATGCAGATCGCCGCCTACCTGTACCGCATTCCCGAGGCCGGTGGCTTTGTATTGATGCCGCGTATCTGGGAACGCTACAGCGCTGATAGCCGCCTGGAGACGCTGCGCGACTACGTCGTGCGCCCGACGCTCGCCGCCGGGCTGATTATGCCCGTTCTCGCCGGCTTCCTGTTCATAATCATTCCCAATGTGGTCCACGTGCTCATCCCCAAGTTCTCACCAGCGATATACGCGGCGCAAGTATTGGCTATGTCCGCAGTATTCCTGGCCCTGCCCGTGGCGGCCAATGGCTTGCTCATAGCACTCAATGAGGAAAAGATCGTCATATTCAATAAGCTCGTAGGCGCGCTTGTCGTCGCCACAGGAGCCGTGCTCGTAATAGCCGTCCAACCTACGTTCACCCTTCTTGGCACAGAGCTGGCAATAACGATGAAGCCGAGTCTGGCCAATCTCGCCAAGGCGGCCGGCTCCGGCTATGCTGTGGCCAGCATGCTGACGCTGTACATTGTCCTGGGGCGTTATTATCGCCCGCGCTGGCGGTTGTGGGCAGAGTTGGCGGTTTGCTACTTGCCCCTACTTTGGGTGATAATCGCTCTCAAGAGTTCCGGGGTGACCACTACATCGCTGCTGGGACCAGACCCCAGCATGTGGGTGCGCATGCCCCTGCGCATGCTGTTCTTCTCGATCCTGGTGCTTCCCGTACTATGGTACGCGGAGCGCCGCACCGGTCTCTTGCGCCAGGTTAGGAAGATAGCCGCGGCTACTTTGAATAGGCACAGTCCGCCCAATGAGGAACAGCATTAGCTATGTCCAAGGGCCTGGTGATTCGATTCCGGGAACGGCTTCGTGCCTGGCGGCACCAGCTACGGCCAATCCCGCCGCCCGATTGGGTGCAAGTCGAGATCAACAACACCTGCAATCTCAACTGCATTATGTGCCCGCGCGAGGCGATGACCCGCCCGCTGCGCCACATAACCATCGAGGAGTTCCAGGAGATCGCCCACAAGGTTCATGCCGCGGGTATCGCGCGAATCCGCCTATTCCTGCTCGGCGAGCCGCTGCTGCACCGCGATCTGATCCCGATGATCCGCTATGCCAAGCAGATCGGTATCCCCAGCGTGGAGATCAACACCAATGCCGTGCTGCTCGACGAGGCGGCCAGCCGCGAGTTGATTGCCGCCGGTCTGGATGAGCTGGTCATTTCCATTGACGGCGCCGACGCGGAGACCTTCGAAGCGGTGCGACGCGGAGCCGACTATGAGCAGGTCGCCGGCAATACCCGTGGCTTCTTCCAGATTAGGGACCAAATGCAGGTGCCCAAGCCGCGCGGGGTGATCCAGAGCATCCTCATGGAGCCGACCCGCGACCAGATGCGCCAGTTTGTGGACCTCTGGCGGCCCGTGGCGGATGAGCTGCGCGTCCAGGCGATCCGGGAATACCAGGGGGTTGAGGGCCTCTCGTTCACCGAGCTTTCGGCCGATGACGAGCTGCGCGCCTGTCCGGCACTGTGGTCCTACCTGGTCATACTCTCCGATCTGACGGTGACGCCCTGCTGCACTGACATCAACGGCGATCTGGCGTTGGGCGAAATCACCGCCGGCGACATAACTGACTTCTGGTGGCACAACGACCGGCTCAACGAGCTACGCCACCAGCACTGCCGGCTGGACTTCGCCGAGCTGCCCCTGTGCCGCGGCTGCGAGTTCATCAGTCTCGACGTAATGCGCCGCAAGGCCAACGCCACTTCGCAGTATCAGCCCCAACCAGCACAGGATTTGTGAACACCTGACGCCCCGAGCCAGCCCCACCCCCACGCACGGTAGGAGCGACATCTTGTCACGACCCCACGCACGGTAGGAGCGACATTCCTGTCGCGAGCACGAAGCACAGCGCGGGTGCCCAGAGAAAGCTGATACGCTAGAACTTCAGCTCGATCTTGCCGACGAAGGTGCCGTAGTTGATTGACTTCGAGGACTCCTCGGGACTACCCGACCACTTATTATACGCCACGAAGACCGCATCACCGACCCGCGCCGCATCCGGGGTGATGTTGTAGGTCCCGTCGTGAACATACGAGCTGGAGGCCACCCGCCCGGCGCTGCCCGCCGTGAGGGTGATGTCAATGTCCGAGCCTGCCGGGGTGTCGGCGGCGGCGCGGGGCTGATTGGCGTAAGCTACGACGATGGCGCTATCGAGCGCCGCACTGCTGAGCGCCGAGTAGTTGCCCACCCCGCGCAGCATCCGCGATTCGTAGAAACGCCGGCCGTTGAACTTGGCCGCCCAGAGCTGGTACATACCGCTGCTCAGCGGTCGAGGTGCCGACGGGGGCCGGGGGATGGCGCGATTCGTTATCGGGCCCACGGCGGGCGACTGTACCGGGACCGCTGACTTCACCCCTACCAGGAACAGGTCAGCGCCCAGGTCCTCGGCGGCTGCTGCTGCCCATGTGGCCCGTTCAACCGACCATTCCCACGGCTCCTGCAGACCGATGCTCGGGTCATAACGCGCCAGCTGGACGCTATCCAACGAACCCGGGGCCTGCCACAGCAGCCACAGACGCCCATTGAACGTAGTCAGCCCACACTTCAGGGCCGCGTGCAGCTCCATCGGGGAGCTAATCGCGCCGGTTTGCAGGTCGTAGCTGACCAGCATCTGCACGCCGTTCGTAGCGCTTGCCGTCCCCGGGGCCTGGCTGATCCAGGTAACCCACAGCACCTTCTTGATGACGGCGGCATCCACCTGTTTGGCCACCTGCTCCCCCGGCAACTCACACAGTTGCTGCTTGGCGATGACCTCCAGGCTCTCAGCCGCCACCCGCGAGACATACAGGGCGCGCTGATGCACTTCGACCAGCAGCAGGTCTCCGTCGTCGGCCGCCAGCGCGGGATCAGTTGCTCCGGCCGGGAACGAGTCAACGTGGCGCGACGGCCACAGGCGCAAGTCCGACCACTCCCGGCCCTGCCACGGCTGGGTAGCAACCTCCAGCGGCCTGCTTTCCGCCACCACGCGCAGCGCCGCGCTTGCCGTCGGCTGGGTTGAGGGCTGGATCGTAAACGCCACGGCCTGCACCCTGACCAGGTACTTTGCCGCAGGCCTCAGATTGACCAGCGTGACCGGCCCACGATTCACGATCGGGCTGCGCTGGCTTTCGGACCCATCAGCCGCGGCGGCCACTACCTG
>CAYNMY010000137.1:0-6126 GCA_964398275.1 uncultured Armatimonadia bacterium
ATTCCTACCCATTATCCAGAATATGGGAGCGCGCGAACAACGACGCTACACCGCCCTGGCCGTGGGCGTCCTGCTGCTCTCCCAGATTACTCCGATGCTGTTCTCGCTGACTGCCCGGCCCGGGCCGGGAGAAACCACCACCAACGAGCAGATCGTTACCTGGACACGCGAGGCCAAGGAGCTGGGAGGCGAACCGATCATCTGCGATGTCCCCTGGCTGTCCGCGTGGCATAACGATATGGTTTCCATCTGGGTGCCTAAGTCACCCGAGGACCTCAAACGCATCCAGGAAAAGGTCGGCCAGATCCCCTGGATGCTGTTGACACCGACCATAGCCCGCAACGAAACCACCGAGCGGACCCAGCAGTGGGCGCAAATGTGGCGCGAAGCCATTGTCCGGGACATACTCCCCCGGTATGGATTCGTCGTCCAGGAGCGGATTGGTGATGGTTCGTGGGTGCTGTTCCAGAAGATACCGACGGCGCCCTTCGAGATCGAGCCTCCAGAAAGTGCCCCACCAGTGAATTCATCTGAATCGGAAAGCTGATGCCCGCATCCCCAGATTCCCATCTGGTTACAGAGTGTTACTGGTGCAGCACGTCCCTGCCGGAGAACACCAGGATCTGCCCCGAGTGCGGCCTCAAGCAGTATCGCACCTGCTACTGCGGCACGGAGATCCTGGTGACGGAGCCACGCTGCCCCAACTGCGGCGCGGATTGGTCTGCCAGTTTGCGTATCCGCCGCAAAGCCAAACCTCGGCGGCCCAATTATAAGTCAATGCTCAAGTCCGCCGCCCTGGGCAGCGTGATCGCCCTGCTAGCTGCCGTCCTGCTCAATGCCGTCGTCACCGGACTGGCCAGCCGCAGCCTTGCCGGCGACCAGCAGATCCCCACCTCCATCACCCAGAAAGTGGGGCTGGCCATTGACAGCATCGGGACGATACTGCAAACGATCGGGCACCATCTCGCCGAGAAGAGCGGCGGACTCATCGCCGCTATCGTGGTAATCGCCGTCGGCGCCGCGATCGGAGCACTCACCTATCTGGCCCGCCGCGGCTTCCTGCGACTTGGGAAAGACCGTAAACACCCACGCAGGCGCTGAGGACCCAGTTCTTCCCAATCCAGTGGCTTGGAATAGCAATGAGCACATCAACAGTTGGCACAGCCCGCCCCTCTCAGCGTGTCCCTGCCCGCAACCGCGTCATTTCATCGGTGCAACTGTTCATCTTATCCGCAGCGGTTCTCCTCGTCTACCGCCGTTACATCTTCTGGATGGTTGATTGGTGGTCGAGAAGCGAATACTACGGACACGGATTCCTGATCCCCATCGTCACCGGCTACCTCATCTGGCGCCAGCGGGAGGGACTGCGCGAACTGCCCCGAAAAGAGTTCCGCGCCGGAATCAAGCTCATCGCCGCATCTCTGCTGCTGCACATCGCCGCCACCTTCGGCGATGTCCACTTCCTCTCTGGCTTTGCGCTGGTGGGTACCATATTCGGCCTGGTCGTCTGGCTCGGGGGCCGCTCCTGGGGCCGGGCGTTGGCCTTCCCCATAGCCTTCCTCTTGTTCATGGTGCCCCTGGACCGACTGCTCATTGACCAGCTTGCTCAACCCCTCCAGGTCTTCTCCGCGCAGATGGGCGGGAGAGCCGTCGCCGCCATCGGCACCCGCATCGCTATCGAGGGCACGATGATCCACACGCCGGTCTATACCTTCGAAGTGGCCATTCCCTGCAGCGGCCTGAAGTCAATGATCGCCATGACCGCGCTGGCCGCGCTCTTTGCCCACCTGCTGATAGCGCCGCGCTGGAAGAAACTGCTGCTCTTTGCCGTCGCCGTCCCGGTAGCTCTGCTGGCCAACACCGTCCGGATATTCGTTACCGTCGTGCTCGGTACTACCCTCGGCCCCGCGATGGCGGAAGGCTTCTTTCACAGCGTCTCGGGAATCCTGGTCTTTATGCTCGGCCTGGCCGGCCTGTTTGGTGCGGGGAGGTTGCTGGGATGTCTCCAGTTGCGCGAAGATATCTAGTGGCCCTGGCAACACTGCTGATCACCGCCGGTGTGATCGAGGGCATTCGTGTTATCAGCGAAGCGTCGCCGGCCTACACCCCCAACTTCGAAACGCTGCCTCTCCACATCGCTGATTACGAGGGCGAGTCCGAGGAGATAGACCAAAGCATCTTCAACTTCCTGGGTGCCGACGCTATGCTCGAGCGGCTCTACACCGGCCCGGAGGGCACGGTGAGCGCAGCCCTGATCTACGGCGCCCACTGGCGCAATGTCCACTCCCCCGCTGGCTGTTACCCCGCCCAGGGTTGGCTCATCGTCAATAGTGAAACCGTCGAGGTGCCTGCCCCCCACAACTCACCTACCCCAGGCAATATCCAGGCGCAACTGATTCGCGTAAGCAAAGAAGACCAGCAGCGCCTGGCGATGTTTGTCTTCTGCCATCCGGGCGGAACCACTTCCGACTGGACCTGGCAGGCCGTCAAGGTACTGTTCGGTCAGATCTTCTCCCAGCGCGGCGCCGGCGGCGTGATCATCATCCTCCGTACCGACCCGATGCCCAACCTCGCCGTCGCCCAGCGGCGCCTTGAGCAGTTCCTGGCCGAAGTCTACCCCTACGCCGTCGGCTTCTGGTACGAGGACTCGGCGAAGGAGTAATCAGCAGCGAGGTTCTCAGTCCTGCTCAGCATGAAAGACTGAGACCGCGTGGTTCTCGTAGACCCGGACCCATCGCTCTTCCTGCACAAACTCCCGCAACCGCTCCCTGGGCAACCCCGAAGCCCACCACGCCGCCGGCAGATACCGTGGCACGACCAGCGTATCAACGCCATAATGCTCGATAACCTGCGTGATGCGGGAAAGCTCGTCGAAGGGAATCTGCGCCACGGCCCGCGCACCATAGAAGCGCACCAGATACGGATAGTGCGACATCACCACCACATCCGCCGGAAGATTTGCCTTTACCCAGCGAGCGGCATCAATGTGTTCCTGCATCCTCGAGCGCGGCTCACTCAATCCCAGACGCCACCAGCCGTAAGCGCCCACGCTCAGCCCTCCAACCACCGCCAGCAGGGCCAGCACAATTCCCGTCGCCCACCGGGGTCGCCGCACCAGGCGCTGGGCGATCATCAGCCCGCCCGCCGCCGCGCTGAGCGTGATAACCGGTACCACCACCAGCAGCAGCCGGGGCCGAATCACCCAAAAGACCGCCAGCTCCAGTACGAACAGCAGCAAGATCACCCACATCCGCCGCAGCCGAGGGGTGTACGATTGTACTAGTACAATATACAATGCTGGCAATACGAAGAATATGCCCGGGCCACGCACAAACAGCTCCAGAACCGCCCGCCAGAGCTGCCCACCAGCCTTGCCGGCCGCGCCCAGCAGGCCCTTGTTCCTGGCCCACTCGCCCAGTGAGGGGCGCGCCTCCCCCCAGGATCCGGGCCTCACCGCCCGGCCCGACGCGGCGCGGCCACTGGGCGCGGCGGTGTAGACATTGGTGGAATAGGCCGGATTGCCGAAGACCAGGTAGTTGCGTACCAGGAGGGGGGAGGCAAAGACCAGGGCAAGGCCGGCAAGCGCGGCCAGCCAGCCCAGACGCCGCCCGGGAGCTAGCTTTGAGGCATCCAGCCAGAAGAAGACCGCCAGGGGAATGACCAGCAACAGCGCCGCCGGCTTGCCGGTGTAAGCGGCCCCCAGCGCTGCCCCGGCAGCAAGCGTGAGCACCGGCCGGTCGCGGGCGACAATCAGCAGCAGCAGGGCTAGCAAGGCCAAATCGGTGAAGAGCACGTCGGCAGTGGCGCTCAGCGACTCCCGCAGCCAATGCGGCCAGGTCAGAAACAGCACCGCGGCGGCAAAACCCACCAGCGGGGCCAGCCCCAGCCGCCGGGCCAGCGCCCATACCAGCAGCGGCCCGACCAGCAAGCCCAGGAAGAGGTTGGGCAGCGTCGCAGCGAACGGGGTCTCGCCCAGCAAGCCCATACTTGCGGCCAGCACTACCGACCACGCCGAGGGACGGCGGTCTTCGGGGTGAAACACCTCCGGGTACTGGCGGTAGAAGTTGCCGACGACCTCAGTGCTCAGGCCCCGCCTGGCCAGCAGGTTGCGTCCCACCTCCACGTAGTTGGCCGCATCGTACGGCTCTAGGAACGGGTCGAACCAGGTAACTACGATGCTCGCCACCAGAACAGCCGCGCAGACCACCAGCAGGATGCGCAGGTAAGTTGGATACGTCGGATGATCTCTCACCGCTAGGCAAAACGCCCTATTGCTTACTTGCATAAATGAGCGCAATATCGCTTGTAGCTTGCGGGCCGGCCTCGCTGCGCTCGACACGGCCCCTCCCGCTGAGAAGGAGGTTAGCCGCGGGTGGGGAATAGCCCTCCCAGTACTCAGCCTGGCCCTGCTCAGATATATCCTGCCAGGCTTTGTCAAAGAGGAGCAGAATATGCCCCCGGAACTGCAGATTGACCGTCCCCCCCGTCGCCTAAAAGATGTGATGTGGTCGTTCGCGGTACGTCCCCTCATATACCAAAGGTATACGGACATCGCGACGGTTCCCACGTCGCCCGCTTCCGGCACCAGCCAACTAGGGGGCGGCAATATTCCCAACGTTATTGCCGCGATCGGCCCCGACGAAGAGCAGGCCCATGAGCTGGACGAGTTTGACCGGGTGGTCTGGTCGCTGGGAATTCCCCGCGACCCGGCCCAAGGCGACTACCTCGACCGGCTCCACGTGATGGACGAACTGGCCGCTAATCATCCCAACATCGAGGGGGTAATGCTGGACGATTTCTCCAAGATCATCCGCCATCGCCGGACAACGCCCCAATACCTGGCAGACATCCGCTACGCCATTCAAAGCCGGCCTCACCCCTACTCGCTGTGGGGCGTAGTCTATACTCATAACTTCCCTGGCATACCCCAGCACATCTACGGCTACGAAGGTCAAATCTGGCCGCTGAGCGACTATCTGCCGCTTTTCGATGTCATCTCCTTCTGGCACTGGTTTGCCGAGGATCTTACTGAGCTGGAGCGCAACTTCGAGCAGCTGGAAGAGATGGCCGGAGGCAAGCCGATCAGCCTGGGGCTATACATGCACAACTTCGGCGGCTCGGATCCCACCGGCAAACACCCCCGAGGCAAGCTCCTGCCGGTGGAGCTAATGCAGCATCAGTGTGAGCTAGCGCTGAAGTGGGCCCAACAGAAGCGTATCGTGGGGATGCAGTTCCTCGGCTCCACGCTGCTCGATATGGACCTCGAGGCAGTGAACTGGACCAAGGATTGGATCGCCGATGTTGCCGACGAAGAAATCCCGGCGGTGTAGTCACCTCACCGATCCGTCTTGATCACCGCGCCGGTGGTCGCCACCAACTGCTGCCCAGCCGGTATGCCCTCAAATGTAGCATTCGCAACGTAGACCCGGGAGTTCTCGTGCGCTGCTACGGCGCCGACCACGCCTTCGCCGCCGCTAAAGGTCGCTTGCTCGACGGTGACGTTACTGCCCCCGTATGCTGCCAGGCGAGTACCCGTGACCGTCGCACCGCCGAACTCCACTCTGCTGAGCTTGAGGTTCTGGGAAGCATCCGCGCGCAGCTCGCCGATTGTCATCAGACCTTCGCCCTCGAAGTCCACGCGGCATTGCACGTTCTTGACGATGACAACGCCAATATTCGCGCCGTCAGCAGCCCGTAGCGTCACTTTGCCACTGCCCGAGATGTCGCGGAAGTCTGCATCCCCCATTTTTTCACCGTTAACCACGACGGTAAAAGGTGTCGCCACGGTGCAGTTGCGGAACAGGTCCGCGACTTTCTGCAGGCTTTTCCAGGCCTGCTCAGGGCTGCGCCCGTCATTCGCGTCGTCACCGTTGTCAGAATCCACATAGAGCGTGAGGCCCTCTTCCGGGGCGGGGAAGACCGTGCGGACGCCGCTGTCAATCTTATGCCCGGGATGGCCGGAAGCAATGCCCTCAGCCGCCCACCACCGGTAGCTCTCGCCCTTCGGCCGGAACATCACGCCCGGCAGCCGGGCCACCTGGGTCTTGGTGTAAGAGTCAATCCACTCCCAGTTGCCGTGCTCGGCCCAGATGAGCTGCGGGCCGTGCACGGTACGGCACTGGCGGG
>CAYNMY010000138.1:0-6049 GCA_964398275.1 uncultured Armatimonadia bacterium
CCATTCCCGTCCACATCCGCGTCTCGGAGATCGCGATGCCCGATGAGCTCACACTCATCCTGGGCGGCTGGGACTACACCAATACATTCACCTACGGGGTCACGCCGGACAACCGCGAGGCCGTCGTGGGCTTTCTACAGAGCTATCACATCAACGGCCCGTGGGCGACAGGCGGTGTCATGCCATTCGGCAAACATGACGCCGAGGGAAATATGATCGAGCCGCCTGACACCTCCCGCATGGACGAGTGGCTGGCCCGCTGGCCTGGCGCGAAGCGCTACTATGTGTTCAACAACTTCCGCACTCCAGTCGCCGACACACCTGCGGCAGAGAAACGCGTCGCTGAATGGATTCATTTCTGGGCCGACTACTTCCGCGGGCGCGGCCTCGAGGCATCACAGCTTGCCCTCCACATCTTCGACGAACCTCATGCGCCCGAAAGCGATGCGGTCATCATCAGTTGGGCAAAGGTGCTTCAGGAAGCCGAGCCGGAAGTCGTGCTCTGGGCCGACCCGACGTGGAGGGACCCGCGCCAGATGACACCCGAGTATCCGGCGCTGATGGACGTTCTCTGCCCCAACCGCCCGATGTGGATAGGCAATCGCGCCGTCTTCGAGCAGTACTACGCGGACCAGCGCGAGGCCGGACGCACGCTCAGCTTCTACAGTTGCTCGGGACCGGTGCGCGGTCTCGACCCGTACTGCTACCACCGCCTGCAGGCATGGGACTGCTTCCGCGTCGGCGCGGTCGAGAGCTTTTTCTGGGCATTCGGCGACACCGGCGGAGCAAGCTCATGGAACGAGTTCGCCGCCGAGCGCACCGGCTATTCGCCACAGTTCATCGGCGACACCGACTGCACGACATCCAAGCACATGGAGGCTGTTCGCGAGAGCGCGTATGACTACGAGTACCTCATTATGTTGCGCGACGCCGTCGAGGCAGCCGAGCAGGCCGGCCGTGATGACGCGACCGTGCAGAGGGCCAGGACGCTGCTCACCGAAGGCCCGCTGCGAGTGCTCACCGCAGAGAACGCGGACAGATTGGGCTGGCTCGATGACAAGGACCGCAGCATCGCCGACGAGGTGCGCGTCGAACTCATCGAAGCCCTCGAGGCCCTCCAGCAATAGGCCCTCCGCCACCTCAACACGCTACATGAATGGCTCTGCCTTCAGCGGCACCGTACTCAGGTGTGCCATCGCCGGCCCGTGACCGCATCCTGCCATGATCACAATGACGCCCAAAGAGCGCGTTCTGACAGCCTGCCGGCACGAGCAGCCGGACCGTGTGCCGATTCAAGCCTACCTGACGCCGGAGATCCACGCGCAACTGGAGAGCTACTTCCGCGGGGCCGATGTGTTCGCGGCGCTCGGCGTTGACCTGCGCAGCGTAGGCGCGCCCTACAAGGGCCGGCGTGGGCCAGGCCCGGGAATGCCCGGAGAGGCCGACACCTACGACGAGTGGGGCGTGGGCTACACCTACAAGCGCCACGAGGCCAGCGGCTCCTATCCCGAGGCATCCGAACTCGCTCTCGCCGAACTCCGCACCATCGCCGACGTCGAGGCATACCCCTGGCCCTCCGCCGATGACTGCGACTACTCGGCTCTGCTGGCGGCGTGTGACGCGGTCAGCGACTACGCAGTCTGCTTCGGTGGCGCGGGGATTCCGGACATCCTCAACGGGGTCAGCCGAGGACGCGGCATGGAGCAGGTAATGATGGACATCGCCACTCAGGACCCCGTCGGTATCGCTGTCATAGACCGGCGTGTGGAGCACTACTACGAGTATTGCCGCCGAGGGCTGCAGGCCGCCGGAGACAAGATAGACATCCTCTGTATCGGCGAGGACTGTGGCTGCCAACTCGGCCGCATGTTCTCACCGGCAACCTTCGACGAGTTCTTCGTGCCACGACTCAAGAAGTTCATGGACCTCGCCCATGACTACGGCGCGCTGGTGATGCTCCACTCCTGCGGGGATACCTCGGACATCATGCCCACCTTCATCAACATGGGCCTGGATATCCTCGATGCCATGCAGCCGGAGCCGCCCGGAATGGACGCGGCGCGCATCAAGCGCCTCTATGGCGACAAGCTCACCTTCTGCGGCCTCATCAGCACTCAGCAGACCCTCCCCCACGGCACCGTCGAGGACGTGCGCCGAGAGGTACGCCGGCGCATCGAGGTAGTCGGCGAGGGCGGCGGCTACATCTGTTCACCGGCCCACTGCATCCAGCCTGACACCGCCCTGGAGAATGTCCTGGCCCTCTTCGCCGAGGCGCAAGGGCTCGAGGCCTTGTAGCCTCTCAGCCTCACCCGCGCCACTCATCAGGATGCCGGCTCGAACTGCGGCAGGTGTTCCGCTTGCGCCGCCGGCAACTCATCTGCCGGCTTCGTGGCGGTCTCCAGCGACTTGACAGCCCCGTCAAGTACCAGCGCCTGAATGGATTTCCCCCGACTGCCTTCAAGGGCGGCTTCGACTACTACCTCCGCCCGGGCCGGCAGCGGCCTCCACGGCGTGACCCCGGAAGGGAATGAAATCAAGCTGTCCTTGGGACCCCAAGATTAGCGGGGCCTCGGGATCGACCGAAACCAAGTATATCTGGGCCTCGGAATTATCCAGCAGTCTGACGGATGCTGTGCCTTTAGGCAGGAACTGGTGCAAGTCCACATCGAGCAATAGCAGATTGCGGATATGACGAAGCTTGATGGGCGGCCTTACCCTCTCGCTGACCAGTTGATAGGCGTGATTTGGCGCATGCTCAGTGATGTCAGGCAACTCAAGCGGAAAGATGTACACTGGTATCTGCGGTGCCAAATACATTCCATGTCGGAAATCCAGGAACGGCTGGCCGGCGTGCGGTCGCAATGGCGAAGGAGAACCAGTTAGAGCCACGGTATTATTGGGGTTGAACCGGCTAAGAGCGTGGGCGATATGCCGCATGTTGCTTTGACGCTCGCTGTCATCGGACAGTGTTACACCCCAAGTGAAAGCACTATTGAGGACAACTATCAGACCTAGTGCCACTAAGAGATGCTTACTGTTCGTCATCTTAGTGAAACCCACTAGTCCGACAGAGGCCAATAGCACGGCGGCTGGAAGCAAAAGCATCATGTACCCGGGTTGACCAAAATGCACGGTGGGATAAAAAGCCAGGGCCGGAACACACCACAGGATAAGAAAAGTTCCGCAATGCGATGCCCTTAGACCGCCCGGCAGATACTTGCGGCGTGCAAAGATAACGAATGGCCAGCCGACGCGCAAGAGAGCAATAGCGGCCATGACAATGCTTATTGCGAACGTAGGGAATGTACTTGGATTTCTTACGGGAGCCTGAATCCACGCCCACCGGCTGAGTTCCCCGGCCACCACCTTGTATTTGTGCCAGCCACCACAGCTAGCGACCATCGGGAATACCCAGGCAGCAGTGACTAACCCAAAAAGCGCGACCCCTAAGGCTAGTTCCGAAGTCCGCTTGCCGCGTACACACCAAAGCCAAAGAGGGAAAAGGAAGATAGCGTCCGTTGCCCGAAAACCCCCGGCAAGCCCTAAAGCCAAAGCTGAAGGCCAAATTGGCTCAGCTTCTGTGGTCACCAATCGCCAACACAAGAAGCCAACCAAGGCTGCAAAAAACCCCGAGACCGCGTAAGTATCCCCGTGAGTGCTGTACATCCAGGCCAATGGGCTGAAAAGAGTAAGAATCGCCGCAGCCCAAGCCCCATACTTACCCAGCAGCCTTCCTGCCCACCAAGTCAGCAGGCCTACGGTGAGCGCCCCCGCAAACAGGCTGAGCAGTACCAATGCAGTATAAGGCTCCACCCCCACACCGACCAGTACCTTGGCGGTGTGTATGTAAAAGTAGTAGCCCGGCGGGTGGGGTTCGTGGAGGACTACGTTGTAATCGAGCACCCCCAGCACATACTGAACGCTGTCCCAACTAACGGGTACATGCGTACGAAAGGGCAGCCGCAAAACAATTGCAGCCAGTGCAGCCGCCCAAGCGCCAATCGCCAATTGCTTGCGAAAGACACCGCTATCTGGCGCGAAGAAGTTATTCAAATCATTCATCTCCCAGGAGGGCGTCGCTCCCGGGCATTGTAGGCCGTTTAGCATATATCTCATGGCTGGCAATGCCCGTCTCGTATTTGAAGCCGGCATCCAGAATTCGCTTCAATTCGGGCAGCCGATCAGGCCCGAACTGCCCCGCTATTTGTGGCTCTACCGTCTTAATGGCCGGGGCTATAACTACGTAAGCCGGCTGCCAACGGTCCAAGTCCTGGCGTAGCCGCTGCCAGTGTATCTCTTCGGTGATTCTGCTGCTGAAAACCGGCCTGTTGTGCATAAAGCCCAGCATCCGTACTGTCACCCACGGCTGGTCCGAGGCCAGCTCGCGCCCCGCCCAGTAGAGTACCTCGGTCTGGTCACCCCACACAAACACTGTATCCTGCGGGTCGGTGTGCTCGCCTATGTACTCCCCCACCTGCCGCCAGGGAGACGGTGTGCCTGTCACTGCGACCGCCGTGCGCCAGCGTCCGATGTTCATGACTACGATGGGCACCAACACCACCATCTGCGCGGCCAGCACCAGCGCGGCAACATTGAGCCGATTCAACTCACCTCGCAGGTGACCACCGCTCACGCCAGGCCCGCCGGTCAGCCAGCTTCCGCCCTCGTGCTGCAACTTGTGGGCGATCCAGATGCCGCCCAGCAGCGCCGCCGATGGAAACAGCTGGCTCAAGTAGTGGGCTGAAAAACGCCCCGTCACGGCCACTCCAACCAGCGCCGACAAGTACCACGCGCAGAAGGTCACGTACAGTATCGCCTCTGCCCTATCAGGCTCGTGCTTCTCACCCGCCTCTCGCCGCGTTCGCACCTTTTTCAGCAGGGACCCGCTCCTTCGCAGCAGGTACCCCAGCCCGGCCACTGATGCCACCAGCACGAACGTGTACCGAGGCGCCACGTGCATGAGTGACCACGCCAGGTTGGCCAGCACTTGAGCAGGCGCGATCCCCGCCACATATTCCATGGGACCGGTGACGTAATTCTCCATGAAGCCTACGCCTGCGCGGTGCTGCCAGACATACACTAACCACGGCAGGGCCGCCAGCAGCCCGCCGGCCGACAGTGCCAGCCAGTCCCTTCCTATTCTGCGCAATACGCCTCTGCCACGGATACCCGCGGCGAACCAGTGCGCGAGTACCACAACTACGGCCATCGCCAGGCAACTGAAACCAGCCGTCTGTTTGGTGAGCACCGCAAGTCCCCCGCAGAATCCGGCCACCCCCACCAGCGCCGTGTTGCCCCTGCTCAGCCCGCCGGCCAGAGCCAACATGCCTAGAGCAAGTGGCAAGACCATAAGGATCTCGGGATATACATTCGCGCGTACCGCCGGATCGGCCATCGCTGCCGCGTATAAAAGCCCGGTCAGCAGAAATCCGGCCCTGCCCGCCAATCGCAGCCCCACCAGGCACATCACAATCCCCGTCAGCATTGCCCACCCCGCACCGATAAGGTGCAGCGCCATTACGTTCGGCCCGGTCGCCACATAGACCAGCAGGTGCCACACCACCAGGTACGGTCCCTTGGCCATCACCGCCTCCTGGCCCAGCACCTTACCCTTCAGCACCTTTACCACAGACGTGGCCCATGCCGCCTCGTCACAGCCAAGCTCTGACCATGGTGCCATCACCACCACAAATAGCAGCAGCAGCGCGCCAACCAGCACGCCGAAAACCCAGTTCGACGCCAGGCCTCGCCTCTCGTCTGCAATCTTCGAGCAGTCAACGTCCGACAATACTTTCCTCCGCACAGAATCTCGCTGACCCTTACCCCCGTACGCCGACATTACCCCTATGCTTTCTGCCTACGCTCAACATCTGCCGGCCTGAGCCAAGGCGCAAGCTGGCCGGCGCACAGCGTCTTGTGCCCTCTACCTGCCCTCCCACGCCTGCTCAGTCACCTGCTGTCCTGCTACGGTGACCTCGGCGCTGCAGTTGGAGGCCGCCGTGTAGGAGCCGTCGTCATTCCGCTTCACCCAGGCCGAGCCCGGCTCGCC
>CAYNMY010000139.1:0-6042 GCA_964398275.1 uncultured Armatimonadia bacterium
AGACCAGCTCATCGGGGAGGCGGCCGGGTTCCTCCAGGGCGCGGTTGACCGCGTTGCGCATCACCCAGGGGATCTTTTCGGGCCGGTCCACCCGGTACCACCACTTGGCCACGGTGGTCACCTGCTCCGTCTGCTGAAACTCTTGCAGCGCGCCCTTGCCGTGGGAGGTAATGGGCGCATTGGGCGCAATGACCACCAGCGGCAGCTTGGCGTAGTACGCTTCGTGAATGCCGACCAGCATGTGCGAGAAGCCCGGGCCGGCGGTGCCCTGGCAGACGCCGGCCTGGCCGGTTACCTGCGCATAGCCCAGCGCGGCAAAGGCCCCGGCGGTCTCGTGGCGGGCCAGGATCGCCTGGATATCGTCATGGCGGGTCAGCTCGTCGTACATGATACTGACGCTGTGGCCGCCCGGCAGGCCGAAGACGTACTTGACCCCCTCGGCACGTAGGGCCTGAACCAGGGCCTCAGCTGCGGTCATTATGGGCATGGTCAGAACTCCTCAACAGCTTACGATTGGCACCGAAAGACGATGAACTAATGGTCTGAGATTCGTCATATCGCGCTGTGTCCCCTGCCTGCTTCCAGCCGGGTGGGAAGGTGAACAGGCCGCTTAGTACGAAAGGTTGCGCGGCACAGGATTTCGCTATGGCTCGATGAGCAAAGGAGAGACTGCAAGTGAGACTGATTGACTCAAAACGGGCCGTACTTGCTGCCTGGACGGTTGTTATTCTGCTTGTGTTAGGGATGGCTACCATGTCAAGTGCCGAATTCGTCCCGGATAGCTCGAAGGTCGAACATCCCGCGCTGAGCACCACCGTGCCCAAGGACGCGGGTGAGCTGGAGCGTCTCAAAGCCAAGCTGCTCAAGCCACTGGCGGCGGTGCTGGCAATGGACGAGGCGACGGTCCTGGGGCTTATCCCCAAAGACAACGGCTTCTGCACGATGAAGTGCCCGGTGTGTGGGGCGTATGTGCGTGACGGCTCCTGGAGTCCTGATGATCCCGAGCATGTGCGCTGTCGCGACTGTGGGACGATCTACCCCAGCCCTGACTACCCGGAGACTCAGGTCCACCGGGGGAAGAATATGTCGGGAGAAACTGTGGAGTGGAAGTATTACCTCAATCCCGAAACCGGTTACAAGTGCTTCTTCTCGGCACAGGTCCGCCAGGGGAGGATCTGGTATCTGCTGGGCCGGCTGGATGAGCTCGGGCAACTGTATTACCAGACCAAAGACGAGAAATATGCGCGGCGGGCGGCGGTAATAATGCTGCGCTTTGCGGAAGCCTATCCGCATTGGTGCGTGCGTCAGGATCATATGGAGGCGGGTCACTATATCGTTAGCGAGCGACCCTGGCCGCCCGGGGGAGTGTGGCGCAATCCCTTTAACGAAATCCCCGACACCCTGGTATTCGCCTACGACCTCATCTACGACGCGCTGGTGTGGGAGCAGCTCTCTGCCGAGCTGGGCTATGACGCCCGCGAGAAAGTAGAGTGGCTTTTGCGCAAAAACTTCGTAATGGCCCGCCAGATCTGGGAAGACAACCACGGTTGGATAGCGAACCTGGCCCCCTACATCATCAGAAAGATGATTGCTACCGGGCTGGTGCTCAATGACCCCGATATGATTCACTATACGATACCGTGGATGGAGAATCTCATTGAGGGCCGCTACCACTTCGACGGAATGTGGCAGGAGGGGACCGTTGACTATCACTCCCAGCATACCGGGCATCTGACGCGGTGCTTCAACGCAGTTCGGGGCTATACCGACCCTCCCGGGTACGTAGACGACGAGTTTGGAATTCACCTGGAAGATACTGACCTCCAGGAGCAATACCCCATATTCACCAAGGCACTGGCGTTGCCTGGTAAATGCCTGTACCCCGACGGCCGCCGCATGACCATTCACGACACGCACTATCGTAGTCCCGGCAAAAAGGCCAAGCCCCGCCCAAACATCGAGCTCAACTCGTACGGCCACTTTGCTCTGTCGCGGGAGGGTTCCCATGATCCCACGCAGGTCCATCTGCAATTCCCGCCGCTGCTCAAGTTCGGTCACTACCATGATGACCGCCTTTCTATGATTCTGTGGGCCGGTGGGGACGAGGTGCTGCCGGACCTGGGCTATTGCACGTGGTGGAATACGGCGTACTACAGCTTCGCGGTGGGTAAGCTGTCGCATAATATGTCGTGGGCCGGCTGGAACGAGCCGCGCAGCGCCCCAGAAGTCGAATACGAGCCCGGTGAACCAGATGACAACTGGGCGCGCTCTTCACTATTGGCGTATGACCCGGGCGAGCATTGTGACAAGCAAGTTCAGCTCGTCGAGGCGGAGTCACCAGGGCTGCCGTGGCAGGAGATTGACGTTGCTCGGCGTCTGTTGATGCTAGTTGCCATTGACGATGAGCGCTCGTATGTCTTTGACCTATTCAGGCTGCGGGGCGGCGAGTGGCACAAATCCGTCCTGCGTCCGACTGCCTGGGAGGACTGCGACCAGCAGGTTGATCTAAGCCTGGCTCCGCAATCAGGCACACTGGGCGGAGAGGATGTGGAGTACAAGCAGGCAGGAGCAAAGAGCCTTATTCATAATTTGCAGGTAGCGGAAAGCTCGGCCCCCCAAGTTGTCACCTGGACCGGGCAGAATACGAGCGCGTCGGTGCGCTGCTTCCTCAACGGTCAGCCGGAGACACAGTTCATCTTTGCCCGCGCCCCGCTGATTCGTCCCAGCAAGTCGGCGCTGGATCGCGACGACTACCAGGGGCCGTGGTTGATGCGCCGCCGCGAGGGCCAGGCGGGCCTGGCCAGTAGCTTCGCGGCGGTCTACGACGCCTGGGCTCAGGACCAGGAGCCGATGATTCATTCGGTGCAGTGGCTTACCCCACAGCCGTCTGACCCGTTCGCCGTAGCGGCCATCGTGACGATGAAGAATCGCACGGACCTCGTTTACTGCAGCACGGACAATATCGAGCGGGCCGTGGCGGGAGTGCGTATGTGCGGGCGGCTGGTCGTGATGTCACGGCAGAGGGGGAGCCTGGCCTGGAACTACATCTACGAAGGCTACATCATCGGGGCACCCAGCACGCCGGTAGTGAGTGTGCCGACACAACCTGTGCCTCTGGTCGGGGTTGTGCGTGAGCCGGCGGATGAGCGGTATGCCCTGGATGTGGCTGCAAGGCTGCCCCGTGGCGGTGTACTGCGTGGTGTCTGGTTGCGCGTCGTTCAGGGCGATGGCAGTGCCTACGGCTATCGGATCCAGAGTGTGGAGAAGATCGCCGGGGGGAGCCGGATAATTATCCACGATGATCCGGGCTTTGAAATGACCGATGAGGGGATGCACATGCTCTTCTTCCCAAATTACACTATCCCGGGCCAACAGCAGGTAGAGATTAGCGTGCCCGGATTCGTGCGGGCGCGGTGACCACGCCCTATAGCCAGTGACAGCCGACATCTTAGTTGAGGGGGACAATCAATGATTGCTTCTCTGAGGCCGGAGCAACTCGACGAGCTGAAAAGATACCCGACGCCAACCGTCTGCAATGCAATCGAACTGTTCAACGTCCGCAGCGCTACTGAAGGGTTTATGCTGCCGGAGATAGTATGCCGGTTTCCCGATCTGGACCCAATCGTCGGCTACGCGGCCACGGCGACCTTCCACGCCCGGCAGCCGGCCGCGCCGGGCGCAGCAGTGGACATGAAAGCCTACTACGAGCATATCCTGGCTCAGCCGGCGCCGCGTATTCTCGTCGCCCAGGACCTCGACGAACAGCCCATTGGCGCGCTTTTCGGCGAGTGCAACGGTACGCTGCACCAGGCGCTGGGCTGCGTTGGACATATTACCAACGGGGGCGTGCGCGATCTGGACGAGACCCGCAGGATTGGGTTCCAGTTCTTTTCTGGCTGTGTGCAAGTGGCGCATGCCTACGTGCATCTGGAAGATTTCGGCCAGGCTGTGGCAGTGGGCGGAGTCACCGTGTCCCCCGGGGATCTGATTCACGCCGACAAGCACGGCGTGTGCTTGATTCCCTCCGAGGTAGCGCCGAAGCTGGCGGAAGCCTGCGCCGCCATGGAAGAGCTGGAACGACCACGGATTGAACTGGCGCGATCAGCCGATTTCACCCCCGACCGTTACGTGGCGGTTGTCGAGGAATTCTGGCAGAGATACGCAGAAGCGGTTAGCAAGTTCGCCGGAAGCTAGGCAGCGGCGGGCAATATTGCCAGAAAGGACCACGGACCTATGGATGCCTCCGTGCCCTTTGGTGAGCGCCTGCTGACGGTTGCGGCGGAGCGCTCTGAGCATCCGGCGCTGCGCTATAAGCAGGAGAGTATCTCCTACGGCGACTTGTTTCGCACGGCTCTCGTAGCCGGCGGCAACTTGCGCGCGCGGGGACTGGAGCCCGGTGATCGCGTCCTGGTGGTCTGCGAGGAGAAGCTGCCGCTGCTAACCTGTCACCTGGCGGCGGTTCTGGCCGGCGGCGTATCGGTGCCGCTGAATCCCGCCTTCACGCCGCCGGAGTTGAGCTACTTCCTTTCTGACTCCGACGCCCGATTTGCCATCGCGACCGGCGGCACGAGAGATGTGCTTGAGGAATTGGTCGCGGAGCAGTCCGCCCAATGCCAGGTGCTCGAACCCCATGCTCTGCTGGACGAGCAAGGCCAGCCCCTAAGCGAACCGGCGTTCCGCCCCGAGCAGGACGCGTTTATGCTGTACTCCTCAGGTACAACCGGGCAGCCCAAGGGGGCTATGCACACACACGGCGGCCTGGCGGCTGCCGTGGCGGCGCTGGCCGAGTGCTGGCAATTCGTCCCCGACGACGTGCTGCTCAATTGCCTGCCACTGTACCACATACACGGCCTCTCCTTTGGCTGTCACGTCGCGCTGATGACCGGCTGCGAGACGATCATCGCCGATCGCTTTCATCCGCGCAATACGCTGCGCCAGATTGAGGAGGCCACGGTCTTCTACGGTGTTCCGCCGTTCCATTATTCGTTCCTGGAGCGACCGGAGTTCCCCGAGGCGGCCAGGAGGTGGCAGCGGTTGCGCCTGATAACCTGCGGCTCGGCGCCCATCCGGCCGGAGGTGCTGCCTCAACTCGAGGAGATTGTCGGCCAGCCGATCATAAACCGCTACGGGATGACCGAGACGCACGTGATCACCAGCCTGCCGCTAGACGGGCCGAAGAAGCAGGGATCGGTGGGACTGCCGCTGCCGGGCATTGAGATGGAGGTCAGAGGCAAAGAGGGCGAACTTACTCGGGTTGACGAAGTGGGGCAGGTCTGGGTGCGGGGGCCGAATCTGTTCGACCGCTACTGGCAGAAGCCCGAGGCGATGCGCGAGTCGTTCGACGAGGCGGGCTGGTTCGCCACCGGTGATCTGGGCGAGCGGGATGCTGACGGTCTGCTCACGCTGCGCGGTCGCCAGAAGGACCTGGTCATTGTCGGCGGTTACAATGTGTACCCGCCGGTAGTCGAGCGGGTGCTCAACTCCTGTCCCGGAGTGCGGGAATCGGCGGTCATTGGCGTGCCGCATCCGCGCAAGGGCGAGCAGGTGGTGGCGGTGGTAGTCAGGGGCGATGCCGAACTGACCGAATCAATACTTGACGCTTACTGCCGCGAGCGGCTGGTTGACTATCAGCGCCCCACTCGCATTGTCTTCGTCGAGGCACTGCCGCGTAATGCGATGGGTAAGGTGCTCAAGCGCCAGCTCCGAGATGAGCTGGGCTAGTCAGTTGCGGTCAGATTTGAGTGTACCCGTGATAGTCAGTATGCCGGGGGTAAGTTGCACGTCCTTCAGCTCGACTCCGCTTTGCTCCAGGCGCTGGTCAACCAATTCGCTGATTTTGCTGACCAGGCGGTCGCCCACAATCCCGGTCACTCCTAACTTTCCCGCCTTGACCTTCTCGATGTGCAGCACCAGTTGACCATCCACCACTTCGGGGCCCATCTTCACCCGCACCCTTACCGGTACGAAGCCGATCTTAGTGCGGACGCTGCCCTCGACGAACCCTTCGCCGAAGGCGATCTTCGGGTCTTCAAGTCCTGAGGG
>CAYNMY010000140.1:0-5969 GCA_964398275.1 uncultured Armatimonadia bacterium
ACCGTCAGATCTTCAACGTCGGCGGGGAGCAGCCGGTGACCATCAACGCGCTCCGGGCCTTTGTGGGCGGCACCCTGGAGGGCTTCCCGCGGCAGGCCTTCACGTTAGGTATGAAGCAGATTCGGGAGGCCCGGCGCATCCGGCTATATTGTCGCAGCGATGGGCCCTACGAGTGGGCTAAGACGGTGCTGCGCCTGGCGGTACTTGGCCGGCCGGGCGACGATTACCCGGTGACACATATCCGGGAGGGAGATTTCACTGTAATCACCAATCCCGACACGGCAAGCCAACCGGAGATTATCTTATGAATTCAGAGGGATACTAATATGACCGACGCCCCACGTGTTCTGGCCATAGTAGCGCATCCTGACGATGAGATGAAGTTGTCCGGTACGCTCGCTCTGCAGGCCCGGGCCGGTATGGAAGTCACCTTGGCAGTAGCGCTGAATGGGAATCTGGGTGGTCTGATGGGCGCCACACCCCAGGTGAGAGCCCAAACCCGCTATGAAGAGATGCAGCAAGCCTGCGAGATACTTGGCGTGAAGATGGCATGGCTGGGGTACGGCGACGATGACTTTATGGAGCGCTGTTATAATGACTACCGGGCGGTAGAGATGGAGTTTCGCAATCTATTCCGCCGCGTGGACCCCCATCTGTTGTTCGTCGCCCCACTGAATGACTACCACCAGCATCATCGCCAGGTCTCGGAGTTAGCCCTCAACGCCAGTATCAACGCTAGTAATGCAAACATAGAGAGCGAGTGCCCGCCCTCGGCAATGATTCCCTGGGCGCTGTACTGCTCGCCAGGGGTGGGAGTGGGATTTGTCCCCTCCCTATATGTGGACATCACCTCCACCTATGAGCTGAAAATAGCCGCGCTCCAAGCGCACAAAAGCCAGCACCAATACCTAAAAGACCATCACCGAACCGATATCTGGGCCCAGGTTGAGGCCGAGGCCCGCTATTACGGGGCGGCTTGCGGGGTCACCTTTGCTGAGCCTTTTGCCCTATGTGAGAGATTCAATCGCCTCGCTCCGATACAGGAGCTGGCCAGGTTCTTCCCCGGTTAGCCGGCCCGGCAGACCAACCGCTGCCACATCTCGCTCAAGACACCCGTCGAGCGGTGAGGGATGAAGCTGATGAGTCAGACGGAATTCTACGGTAGACAACTTGCGCAGGCGCAATAATAGAACGCCAACTTATCGAGCAAGGAGGAAGAGCTATGCAAAACCTGAATGTATGCGTCATTGGAGCTGGCGCTCTGGGAACAAAGCACACTGCTGCCTGGCAAGAGGTGGCAGATGTAGAAGTTGTCGCCGTGTGTGACACGGACGAGCAACGGGCGCGGACAGCTCAGGAAAACTACGATATTGCCGCCGCCTACTCTGATTACCACGCCGCCCTCGGCCAGACCAACCTAGACGAAGCTGTCAATACAATGGCAGCCTGGCCCGAGTGGTCTACCACCACAGTCGCCACTAGGAGCGGCAGGAATGAGGTCTCAATTGCGAATTGCCGTATGCCGCATCATGCATGAATCAAACAGTTTCGCCACCACTGAGGCGGAGTTGCCTGATTTCAATAATGTGGGCGGCATTTTGATGGGCAGCGAGGTTCTGACCAGCACGGACCGTGACGATGAGATCGCTGGATTCCGCAACGTCCTGGAAGCGTGGAATGAGAACATCGAGGTGGTCCCGCTCTTGAGCGTGTCCGGCTTTGCCGGTGGTCATGTCGCTGCGAATGCGGTGTGCTACTTCGACGAGATACTGCGCGGCAAGCTGCGCGAGTCGGGAGACCTCGACGGCATCTGTTTCGCCCTGCACGGCGCGATGGCGTCAGCGGATATCCCCGACCTGGAGGGTCATTTTCTTGAAGTCATGCGCCAGGAGAAGGGCGAGACAATCCCGGTGGTCGTGAGCTTGGATTGTCACGCAGTGGTGACGCGCAAGATGGTTGAATTGGCATCGGTCATCTGTGCGTATCACAACCATCCGCATACCGACGTTGTGCAAACAGGCGAGCGGGCCGCCAATATCCTGCTGCGCATGCTCGGCGGCGAGATCAGCCCTGTCATGACTTGCCAGAAGATTCCTATGATTGTGCCGCCGCCCGATGACGGCACGACTTGCGGCCCGCTCAAAGAGGTGGCCGACCATTTGCAGGAATTAGCTCAAATTGACGGGGTGATTGATCTGTCGCTTTTCCCGCGACAGTGCTGGCTGGACGTGCCGGAGCAAGGGTGGGTGGTCCTGGCGGTGACCGACGCCGACCCGGAACTGGGCCGCCGGCTGGTCCGGGAGCTAGCCACCCACGCGTGGAGCGTCCGCGAGCGTCTGCTGCCGGAACCGATGCTCACCCCGGAAGAAGCCGTCCGTGCTGCGGCGGCGGTACCAGGACATCCGATTGTCATTACTGATGCTGCGGACACGGTTGGCGCAGGGGCCCCGGGCGATACGACCACGCTGTTGGATGCTTTGCTGACGCAGAGGGAAATGGTGGAGGGCCTGGTTCTGCTCCATCTGCCGGACCCGCAAGCGATTGAGGGAATCACGCCCGCCGACGTGGGATCCACGGTCGCCCTGGACGTCGGGGGGAAGCGCGATACCCGTTTCAGCCGACCGTTGACCGTTTCCGGCGAAGTCCTGTGCGTGACTGATGGCATCATTGAGGACGTCGGCGGGTTTGGCGCGACTCCGACTGTGGACGCTGGCAAGACGGTGTGCCTGGCGATTGATAACGTTCGCCTGGTGCTGACTCAACACGTGGTGTTTGGTCCGCAGCCCTCTGTGTTTCGCAAGGTCGGGATCGAACCGTTCGAGGCGAAGATAGTAGCCCTGAAGACCGGGATCGGATTCAAGGTAACATACGGTGTTGCCAAGGCCGTCTTTCGGGCCGACTGCCCCGGCGCGGCATCCTACAACCTGAACCACTACGATTTCACTCATGCCCAGCGGCCCCTGTACCCGCTTGATCCGGATATGCAGTGGCAAGTGGACGAGTAAGCAGCCAGAAAGGGCGGTCGTAACGATGAGTACCATGATTGAGGCGGACATGCTGGATCCAGAAGAAATCTTCAGCCACTTACCTCCCAGCCGCTGTGGTGAGGCGGACCGGCGCTACATCAACGAAGTGCTCGACGACGGCTTCGGCAACCGGGAATCAGCCGACATGCTTAAACGCTTCGAGCTCGCCTTTGCCCAGAAGTTCGGGGTAGACTTCGCCATTTCGCACAATTCCGGCTCGGGGACGATGCTGTCCTGTTTGCTGGCGGCGGGCGTTGGCCCGGGCGATGAGGTGATCCTGCCGACATTGACTATGGCCGCGACTGGCTTTGTGGTTATTCAATGCGGTGCGGTGCCGGTTTTCGCCGACAGCGACCCGAACACATTCAACATTGATATCGAGGATACCGAGCGAAGAATCAGCGAACACACCAAGGCCATCATCCCGGTTAGCATCTTCGGCCTGCCGCCGGACTTCGCTGCGATCCTGGCCCTTGCGGATCGGCACGACCTCACGGTTATCGAGGACGATGCCCAGTGTTGTCTTGCCCAGTACCAGGGCCGGCTGGTCGGTACCATCGGTGATGCGGCAAGTTTCAGTTTTCAGGGCTCCAAACACATGACCACCGCCGGCGATGGTGGCATGGTCATCACCAGCGACGAGGAATATGCCCGAAATATCCGCAAGGCGGCGGTGCAGGGCTATCGCACCCTGGATGCCCGGCCCGGTTCGACTATGATACCGCGCGACGAGCGTCAGGATTGGAGCTTTAAGCGCCACGACCGCCTCGGCTACAATTTCCGCATGTCGGCGGTGCAGGCGGCGTTGGGGCTGGCCCAACTCGAACGGCTGGATTGGCTGGTGGCGGCGCGCTGCTATATCGCGATGCAATACGAGGCTGTCATTCGCGAAGAGAAGTGCGAGTGGCTGACACCTCCGTACGTGCCCGAGGGGCGAACCCATTCATACTGGTGCTATCCCTGCAAGCTGGATGAAGAAAAGCTCGGGGCGGATTGGCGGGAATTCCGCCGGACGTTTATCGAGCATGGTGGAGACGGCCTGTATGGTTCGTGGTCGCCGGTGCATCTGGAGCCGATCTTCCAGACGATGGCCTTCTACGGAGCCCCGGAGCGCGGTCCGAACTTCGATCCCCGCTACAAGGGCAACGTCAAGAGCTACAATGAGGGCGATTGCCCGAACGTGGAGGAGTTCCGCAAGTACCTCTGCTTGTTCAAGACCGGCATGCAGACGCTGGAAAAGGTCAACGCCCAGGTTGACGCGCTCAGAGCAACAATCCAGCACTACGGGTAGCCACGGCAAGCGACTAAATTGATTAGTATTGCTTTACTCGCGAGCTTGTGAAGGTTTCTGTTAGGATAGCGGTCATTCAATACCCGCATTATAGGGGAGCTGTGATAACTCGTCAATGACTTCGCTGCTCAGTGATATCCCTTCCTGGGTTCGTACCCGGCGCCCAGGGAACTCTGTTCTTCCAGAGACAAGTACTTCCTCACAATCAACCCTGTGCAGACAGTAAAGTTACCGCTGATAGGCGACTGCAATGCCATTTAGCCTGCCGATACAGCAGGAACTTCTGAGCAAGTATGTCCATAATTCCCACTTAGGTGCACATCCTTTAAGTCAGCTTAACCGTTAACCAAAACAATACGGTTCGAATCCGGCTTGGCTCGCCACGACGCAAGGCGCTCTTCCCAGTCCGTTGCTCTCAGGCCCAGATAGAATAGCCCGCCGAAAAACAACTTTATGGAGGAGAAAGCAGGGGGACTGGCGAATTATCCAATAACGTCCTTAGTATAAGCTATCGGCACCGAGCGACACAGGGCGAGCTACCCAGTGCGCCGCCAAGGTGCAGCTTGTTGTGGGGCTCCCCGGTTCATAGGGATCTGAGGGTGTCTGATAATTTATAGACCGTAAGAAGGTGAAGTTGGGCAAGGTGGAGAATATGGGAATTGGGATCAAACTTGCTGGCCGCGTCGCGGGCACGACGTTGTGGGGAGTCGCAAATATTCCGTGAAGCGAAAAGCCAGTGGAAAGAGGGCGATATCGTGTTCGGATTAGGCGTATGGGAAATTGTCGGGATCATAGCGATCATACTGTTGCTGTTTGGGGCGAGTATGATTCCCCGGCTGCTGCGCGGGACGGGGCAGGGCATTCGGGAGTTGAAGCAGGCCCTCCGTGAACCGGCTGAGGAACCCGCAGAAGACTCTGACGAACCGGATACAAGCCTGCCCTCGTAAATACGCAGCAAGCTGGGCATAATCACAGCAGCTTTTACCTGCGGCCCGCAGTACGGAGGCAGGGGGCCGTAGTAATGATGCCGAACTATGGAGAATGAGTTAGGGGCACTAGTGTAGGTCCGTTGTCTTAGGTTCGTTCTTATAAACCAAGAGCGAGGAGCGCGAAGCAGATGAAGCCTACCCGACTGAACCTCGCCGCGTTGCGTCGTAGTATCCACTCGCGGCTGTCGGCGCGCGAGCCGACCCTGACAGAAGTACTGGCTACTCCGGAATCGGTCAGTCTTTCCCGCCGCGAACTGCTCGGCCTGGCCGGGGTGGCAGCGGTGAGTATACCGCCGATGGTAAAAACAGTTGGGCCGGCTCTTCTGGGCCGGTTCCAATTGGTTCACCGCCGCGGGCGAGTGGCTTTCAAGCTGGGAGACCGGGAGCGGTGGGTGATTGACTGCCGCCGCTTTGCCGGCCGGCCTCGCTTGAAGGTAGAAGATGGCGACGAGCTTATCCGTGTCACCCTCACTGGCGCGCGTTACCCCGGGACGGATCTTCCCGCTGACCTGGTATGTGAGCTGCGGCGGGGGCTAGCGGGTTGGCGTATGAAGCTAGGGTTGGCTCTGGGCGGTCTGACCTGGGAGGGCTCCCTGGAAAGCTGGCTGGCCGGAGGGGAGCCAGCCCGGGGGCGCGCGAGATTGCGCAGGATCACCTGCCGCC
>CAYNMY010000141.1:0-5944 GCA_964398275.1 uncultured Armatimonadia bacterium
TGAGATAACGGCAAGCAGCGGGCGGATGTTTCGCAAACAACGCTCAACATTCGCCCCTACAGTATATTGTGTGCTACTTGACGACAATGACGTCGTGGCGATCAACGTTTTCGATGCAGATTGTCGAAGAACCATCGGCCACTTTAAGCTCGACCGGCGCGCCAGTTACCGGCCGGGTAGCCTGCTTGACTGCGAAAGGCAGCGTGATGGTGACCGGGCCGGTGGGCGGAACGGTGCCGATGTCTACGTTCGGCGCAGGGGCCACCGCGCGCAGGTTCTGCGGCTGGCTGAGGACGTGGATGAAGAGACGGCCGTCCTCCTGCTTCCACACGGTGACTACCACGTGCGGGAGTGCGTCAACGGCATAAGGCGGCACAGTGTAGGCAGACAGAAGCGCAATCACCGTTTCGCGGTATTCGCGATAAGGCGTCGCCGAGTAGAAGCCGCCGATGTCCCGGTTGATGTAGATGACGCGCCCCTCGCCGACCTGGCGGGTGACAAGGGCGTGCGCGGCTGCCTGGGGATCTTCCTGGCTCGTGGTCAAGCTCTGCCCGGCATCGTCGTCGCACTCAGCGCCCCAGGCGAGAACTTCGACGTCATCAGCAAACTCCGCCCACAGGTCGTCGGAACGGTAGTCTTCGGTGGCATAGCGTCCGGCGGGCCAGAATCGGAAGTAGGCAGGCAAGTCCCGCGCCCAGTCACCATTGGGGACAACTTCCATTGGTGGGAGGCGATCGGCGTAGCGTGTCGTAATGCCGATGAGATCGTCCAGCACACCGGGCTCGCGGGGCTGACCGATGTCGTCCATAGTACCGCTCTGCGCAGTCACCAGCAGCAGGCCGCCCTGCTTGACATAATCCTCGAGCGCCCGTGCCTGCTCGTCGCTAAGGCAGCGGACATCGGAGAGGATGACCAGCGGGAAGGTCTTTAGGTAATCGAGCCGGACCTGGTTGTCGAGGATGATCTCGGAGGGCCAGTGAGCGTGCATCAGGAGGTTGTGCAGACCATGGACTGAACGCCAGGTGGGCTTGTCGTCACCGGCGAAGGCGAAATCTTTGGTGTTCGACGACAGCACTATCCCGGCGAAGCGCGGCGGCTCGCCGCCGACATAAGGGATGCGCGGGCTGAGTTCGTCCACCATGGCGCGGAGCGTGGGGATGTTGTCGCCCGGGTTGACCGGCTGGCCCTCGGCGTGGAAGCCGCCCGCAGTCATACATAGCTCGCCGAAGTAAATCATGTGATCGGGCTCGCCGTTGGGCCCATAAGGATTGTGCTGCATCCATAGCTCGGGCGTGTGGATATTGCTGACGGCGCGCAGATATTTCATCATCAGAAAAGCCTGCCAGGGCTGCTGGCTGATCTCGGCGCACGACAGCCCATCGAAATTGACCTCGTTAAGCGGGCAGCCGATGCCGGTCGAATGCGGCCAACGTTGGAAGTTGTTCAGGCCGATCAGCCCGGTCTTGCTGCGGGCACGAACATGCTGGCACAGCCGGTGCCAGTAGTCGGCAAAGAACTGCTGGCGCCACTGGATGAAGCGGCGGAAGACCGGATCAGACCAGTCTTCGAAGATAGGCAGGTCCAGGCCGGTTTCGTCCTTGAATTGCTTCTGGCAGCGGGGACAGCAGCAGCCGATTCTGCCGCCGGGCCAGGTGTTGGCAGGCCCCATAAAACAGCCGTCAAACCAGATGCCATCGAAGCCGAGCTCCTCAATGACCTCCACGCAGTAGTCCATCAGCAGCTCGCCATAAGGCGAGTTGAAGCAGGGCGCGGGGTTCTGGTTGCCGTAGACCTCCAGGTGACGATCAATGCGGCCGCCGTAAGCTCCCTCGATCGGCTGGAGGAACTGCATGCACCAGTCGGGATGCTCCCGTGTCGTCAGCGGTGACGTCGAAAGATATTCCCAGGAGAAGATCACAATATCTCGACTATGACACTGCTCGGTGAACCACTCGAATAGCCCCGCCTCTGCCTGGGGAACGGAGGGCAGATACTTGCTGGGAAACAGCGGGTAGGAGCCCTTGCCGGCACAGGAGTACCACCAGGCCTGCGCTCCGGAGGCCTCGACGAACTCGATGAGTCGCAGCATCTCCTCGCGCGTGGGGTAGTAGGGCGGAATGCCCGGGCGCCGCTCGATGCGTACTGCGGTCTCCAGATACCCGCCGCCGATCTTGTCAGGCTGGTAGTTCATATTGCTCGCCTCCAGATTAACTGCTCAAGTTATTCAACGACCAGCACGTCGTGCTTGTCCACATTATCTATATTGATCACTGAACGGCCGTCGGTAACCTCCAGAGAAACAGAGCCGCCGCGTGAAAGACATCAAGGCGCGCGAGGAATTCGTCTTTGTCCTCGGGCTGCGGCGGGTAACCGGGCCGGTTCTCTACGCGCAAGCACGCCTGGAGATACCCGCGTCCGACTACGTCGGGTTTGAAGTTCATTTCGTTGTCTTCCCCTCAGTATGCTGAGAGTCAGAGTTATCACCGAGACCGACGGGCCTTACGATCCTGCTGTTTCTCTGCGAACGCCACGATTGGTTCTTTGCCCAGGCCCAATCCACCTTCCCCGGATCTTGGCGGCGCACTACGCACAAGAACGGGCCACGCCGTCGAGACGCAGCCCGTTCGCTATGGTTTGCTCCAGTCAGGGACTATTCTCCGCTCTCTCCGCCAGGCTCAGGCGGGGTGGTTGCTCCCGGCGTTGCGCCGTGCCCACACTCGGGGCAGAACCTGGCACCGGGCGGCAACTGCGCGCCACAGTCGGCGCAGAACGCCGCCTGGGGCACCACCGCGCCACAGTTGGCGCAGAACTTTGCACCCTGCGGGAGCGGCGCCTGGCACTTGTTACAGGCCCCGCCTGGTGACGGGGGAACAGCAACCGGTGGGGCTGCCGCGGGCTGTGCCCCTTGCAGGCCGGGCTGGAACATCCCGGCCATGGCTCCCACCATCGCCGCTCCCATGCCGACACCCGCGCCCAGGCCCGCGCCCGCCGCGGCAGGACCGCCTGCCCCCCCTTCGCCCCCCGGCCTATCCCGCACGGCGCGGGCCGTCGAGTAGCGGATGAACCGATCCATGTCGCCAACTGCTTCCATGCCGCCGCGTTGATCAATCATTTCCTCGAGTTCCTCGGGCGGCGTTACGGCATTGATGAGGAAGTCCACTAACTCGATGCCATAGCGGTCGAAGTCCTCGCCCAACCGCGAGCGCACCGCGATAGCGAGCTCCTCGTACCGACCGGGAAGGTCCAGGATCGTAGTGACATTGTCCCCAAGTATGGTGTTGAATCGGGAGACGATGAAGTCGCGCATCCAGGACCGTATCTGGGGCGTGGCATAGCGGTGCTCGGTGCCCACGACCACGTTGACAAAGAGTTGCGGATCATTGATCCGCATGGTGTAGAGACCGTGGGCGCGGAGCCGAATCATCTCAAACTCCGAATCACGGAACATCACCGGCTGCGGCGTGCCCCACTTCATATCGGTGAAGACCCGCATATTCACGAAGTAGACTTCCGCCTGGAAGGGCGTAGTGCCCTCGAAGGGGATATTGATCAGGCTCTGCACCAGGGGCAGATTCAGGGCGGTGAGAGTGTGGCGGCCCGGCCCAAAGACGTCCAGGGCCTGCCCATCGCGGAAGAAGACCACGGCCTGGCTCTCCCGGACCGTGAGCTGCGCGCCGATACTGATATCACCCGGGCCGTCCTCGGGTATCCGCTGGACGATATCCTCACCGGTTACATCTCGCCATTCAAGTACCTGGATGCCACGCATAAGAGATTGCCTCCATGTTCAGGATATAGTCGCACCCAACAGCTAGATCACTCCGGGATAAGCCCGGTGGTTATCTCGTCGCGCTTTTCGACCTGCTCGCCCAGACAGTCAATCTCAGCGAGCGCCTCGCGAATGGCGGCCTGGACACTCTCTGGGGCAGCCTGGACCAGGGCTTGAATCGTCTTGCCGACCCGAACCACCTGCTCGCGCATAGCCAAATCGTAGTCGTATAGCGCGTCCAACTCGTCCTCCTTGATCTTCACCGCGTCAAACCAGCCGGTGTAGCCGTAGTCGGCAAAACGGACTTTGTCGCGGACCTTGCCTAGCTCGCGGCGGACGCGATCAATATCGTCCAGCTCCGCCAGACCATGCTCGCGCGTCCAGCGATTGAGAAACTCGTCAATATCCTGGCGGATGTCATCAATCATCCCCACAAGATAATCGCGCAGCAACTGGTCGGCCTTGCGCCGTATCTGGCGCTCGCGATACCCAATAAAGCCGGGGATGTAAGCAGCCAGCCGCTGCAAAGAGCCTTCGTCTTCGGTTATGCGCTTGCGCAGATCGCCCATGAGAGTTCCTCCTGTCGGCTGTTAACTCAGTACATACACTCCTATCACATAGTTCGCCGCGGGCAGCAATTTCTCCTGCATTGCTTTGCAGATCCAGCAGCAATTATAGTTCCCTGCGGCTGCCACTCCCTCTCGTTGGGATAGGGGATGTTCACACATCCTTTAGCAGGGCCAGGTCGTCGTCGGTAAGCCCGGATTCGTTGAATATCATGGCCCCGTGGGCGCCGCCATTCCGGGCGATCTCGATCTGTTCAACCAGCGCCTCCGGCGTGGTGGTCCACTTTTCGGCGGTGCGGCCCAGGCCCGGCCAGTACTGGCACTTGCTGCCGGCGATGAGCTGGGTCTGCTCAGAAGCAAGTCGGGCCACGAACTGGGGGTCAGCAGTGTAGTTCATTGACATCATGTAATCGACAATGTTCTCTCGGGCCCAGCGCACCCAGTCCTGCGCGCCCGTCGGACACTGGCGGGGCCAGAAGAACTTGACCGCCGCGGAGGTCACCTGGTCGTGCTTATGCGCGTACTGGTGAAGCTGGCTGATAAAGTGGGTGAGGCGGTCTATCCGCCAGCCAAGCCACCTGTCAAGCTCCTCGTCTACGACCACCGGGTCTATCTCCTCGTCACTGCCGACAACCTTGCGTACGCCGTACTTGCGCATCAGCCCGTGCGTGCCCGCATTGAGCCAGAAGTCCCGGTCCTGATCATACCTGGCCTGCATAGCACGGATATCCAGGCCGAGCTTGGCCATCTCGGCCGTGCAGTAGTCACAGGTGCACTGGCTGCCGGTGCGGATATAATCCATGTGGAAACCGTCAGGCCCGTAGCGCTCGCCCAACTCGCGGTACGCATCGAAGAGGAACTTCTGAACTCGGGGCTGCATAGCACAGGCGTAGTTCTTGTGGCGCGCCGCCCAGGCCCAGTTCTCCGATTCCGAGAAGATGGCCGTCGTCTCCGGGTGCTGCTCGCGGAGATAGCGCATTACCTTACCGTTGAAGCAGCACAGCCAGGGGTGCACCTCCATGCCGAGCTCGTGGGCAACGTTCACGAAAACTTCGACCGGATCCCAGTCTTCGGGACACTTATAACAAACCGGGACAAGCTCGCTGTGCCACATGACTCCGGCACGCCCCCCGCCGATCTCGACCAAGGGCACGAGCAGGTCAATACCGCCCTGGGCGAGGCGCTCGAGGCGCTGATGCGTCGCCTCTGGGCTCTCGGAGTATCTGTTGTATATGGACGTCCAGACGCCCAGGGGGAATCCAGTCCCGCTGCTAGCGCCTGCTTGTGCGGCGGCCTGCGCGAAAGGCCGCGTGCTCCCAATCATAGTTCCCGCTGCCGCCACGCTGCCCACTGTCCTCAGAAAGTCTCTTCGGTTCATAACTGTCCTCCTGGGGTTAGAAGTCTTTGATTGCGGCCAGGTCCTCATCGTCCAATAGGCTCTCGTGGAAAAAGAACACGCCGCTCGTACCCGCATCCTTGCAGATCTGGATGCGCTCGGCCAGCTCCTGGGCGCTCTGGCACCAGCGCTCCTGCTCCCCCGTTGCGCTTCTGCCTCTGGCCACAGCCGGCCAGTAATGGGATTTGGTGCCGGCGAGGAGCTCCTGAGATT
>CAYNMY010000142.1:0-5899 GCA_964398275.1 uncultured Armatimonadia bacterium
GGTTCGCCGGCTGAATGCTGGTGCGGAAAGCCCTCCGCCTTACCCGCCACGCCGACCAGTTCCAGGCTGATGGGTACCTTGCGGTATTTCTCGCGGCGGCTGGTGCCGACGACGTCCAGCGCGAAGCCGACGTTTTCCCACACAGTCTTCTGGGGCAGCAGGCGGAAATCCTGAAAGACTATTCCCACTTTGCGGCGCAGGTACGGCACCCGCTGCGGCGGCAGCTTGGCCACGTCCTGGCCGTCTACAACCACTTTACCGGCAGTGGGAACGATGTCCCGATATATCAGGCCCAACAGTGTGGACTTGCCGCTTCCCGAGTGACCGGTGGCAAAAGCGAACTCGCCCCGTTCAATATGCAGGTCAACACCGCTGAGCGCCTGCGTGCCGTCAGGATAGACCATAGTTACCGATTGTAGATGTATCATCCTGGCATCCTAACGCCGACCATTGGTACGATGAATGCTGCAAACGGTGCAGCTAAGCCAACACGCCTCGAGCCTATTATAGCAAAAATGCCCGCGGACGGCAACTTTGCTGGCTGCTGGGGCACGTAATAGACTTGACAAAAGCGGGCGTCTAGGCTAAACTGCTACAAGCCTATTATCTGCACCAATAGCTAGCGTAAGATTCGACGAAGGAGTCACTGATGGCACGGGGTGCTACCAACGCACTGGGGCTGGATATCGGGGGCGAGGCAATCAAGGCGGTACAACTGCACAAGGGCAGGGAAGGCCTGCGCGTGGTGGGCATCCCTGCCAGCGCGCCCACGCCGGCCGGAGCCGTGGCCGGAGGGGTAGTAGTTGACGGCGAGGCGATCGCCGATGCGCTGGCTGAGATGGTACGCGCCCACGGTTTTACCACCAAAAATGTGATCGCCTCGGGGGGCGGCAGCACTTCAGTAACGGTTCGCGTGGCCAGTATGCCCCAGATGAGCGGGCGGGAGCTGCGCGATGCCATGGACTACGAACTCGACCGCCAGATCCCCTTCCCCATTGACCAGGTCATTTACGACTACCAGGTTATTGATTTTCCTGCGGGTGACGAGGCCGCGGAGATGAATGTGCTGCTGGCCGCGGCGCAGGAGGACATGGTCAATGCCCACGTGGCCGCGATTACCGACGCCCATCTGCGGCCGATCCACATTGACGTCGAACCTCTGGCGCTGAGTCGGGCGCTGGTCAATGTTAGCACGAATGGCTACAATGAACAGACCGTGGCGATCGCCCATATCGGGGCCACCCAGACCGAGATAAGCGTGATCCGTCAGGGTCTGCTGGCCTTTGTACGCGCCATACCCACTGCCGGCGAGTCGTTGACGGCGGCCATTCGCCAGGAGATCACCGCCGACGATACCCAGGCGGAGCAGGTCAAGCGCCAGTTCGCTGATGCTCGCCAGTTGTCGGGCCCGGCGCCGGGTGAATCCGAGGAGGCTCATCGCACCCGCGAGGCTATCCAGCAGGTAATCTCCGAGCCACTGTTCGAGGTGATCACCGAATTGGGCCGCACGCTGGACTTCTATCGGCGGCAGCATCCGGGTGAAGATGTAGCCCTCGTACTGTTATCGGGCGGTTCGGCGGTCATTCCCGGCCTGGCTGAACTGGTCAGCACTGAGACGGGAGTGAAGGCCGAGGTGGCCAATCCTTATCAATACCTGATTTATGATACCGAAAGTGTCAGCGAGGCTTACCTGCGAGATATCGGCCCGGCAACGACGATAGCCGCTGGTTTGGCGATGCGGGATATGTTGCCGGAGTAGCAAGAGGAGCCCATTGTGCTAAAGGTTGACCTACTGCCGAGACATTTTGCGATCGCGCGCTTGAACAAGAAGCTGATCGTGGTGGTGGTAATCGCCCTGATAGCGGTCGCGGGCTTCTGGCTCTTCCGGGTCAACACTCTCAAGGCCACCATAGCCCAGACCGAAGAGACCCTGGCCGAAGTCACGGTTATCGCTGACAAGGTGCGGGGTCTGGCGCAGGAAGCCTCGCAGAAAGAAAGTGACCTGGCGCCGATTCAGGAGAAGGTGGACTTTGTCGCTGCGGCCGATGACAGCGGCGCACAGTTCTGGGACCGCTTCCACGCCATCAACAAGTACATCTCCAACGATGCCCAGATGTCAGACATCACCATCAGCGGCAGCGCGGTCGAGTTTAACGTGACGATACGCGGGACGCTGGGCGTGGCCCGCTTCCTGCTTAACCTGCTGCGTTGTCCCGACATCTCTGACATTACCTACTCGGGGATTTCCGGCGGCGCAGGGGTCATTGCGGCGGAGACCGGTGTTACCCCCAGCCTGGGGATGATGGATGATGACATGATGATGGATGAGATGATGATGGAGGAAGAGATGGTGCGGCCGACTACGACGGTGGTGGGCGCGGAGCCGGGCAGTCCCCAGGAGATTATCCCCTTGCGCATATCGGCGACGCTTATCGAGCCGACATCGATACCGATACCCCCGGGCATGCCAGTGCGGGGCGCCGGGATGGAGGGGATGGACGAAGACATGATGATGCCAGACCCGGACATGGAGGAAGGCGTAACGCCCGAGGAAGAGATGGAAATGTGAGTGGCTCGCGAACCGGCCCAGCACAGGCCAGCCGATTTATGTGTCACGCAAACCGTCTGTACACTATACGTTGGTGCTGATTATTTGGGGAAGCAATCATGGGTAAGATACCGCCGTTAGCCATATGCGGAATTGCGCTTGTCTTGGTTATCGGGATAAGCCTGGGCGCGCAGTTTAAGATGGTCAAGCCTGCCCAGGCCCAGCTCGATGAGCTGCAGGCCCAACTGGCGACGGAGCAGGCCAAGGCTGACGAGCTGGCGACAACCGAGCAGAGGCTGGCCGATGTCCAGATACAATGGGAGGCGGCCCAGGCCCAGCTCGCCAAGTTGCGCAAGGAGCGAGGTATTCAGTGCTCTTTCGCCCATCCCCTGCCGGCCTTATTTGCGTCACTGTGGCCGGAGCTGCGCATCAATTTGCCCAGGGTAATCGAAGAGTGGATAGAAGAGCAGGGCGTGGTGATCACGTCGGGAGCCAGTCTGGCGGCACCGCCGTCTACTCCGCCCAAACCGACGGGCGACTTTATGCAGGTGGGAAACATAACTCTGCAAATACAGGGCTCGCTCACCGACATCGAGCGGTTCTACCGGGCCCTACCGACCTTTCCCCGGGTAGCGACCATAGGTGGCTTGTCATTGGCGGGCGAAGGTGATAGAATAACCGCAGCGGTACCGATGACTATCTATCTGCTCGTCGAGCTGCCACCTGAGGCAGCGGCGGCCGTTGCTGTCGAAGCACGGGACGAGACGATGGAACCGGGGATGGAGCCGTCCGGGGAGCCGGGCCTTGAGCTTGAGGAAGAGGAATTATAGCTGGAGGAAAGAACTAGTGGGCATACGACATCGAGCGAAACTTATGATGGCAGGCGGAGCCGGATCGTTAGCCCTGGCCATTACGGTGCTGTTGCTGTTCGTACTGCCGGCGACTAATCCGGGCAGCATATCCTCCCAGGCTCAACCTGAACCGAGCGAGGAGATGGGGGAGCCGATGCCCATGCCCGAAGGGGAGGAGATGGGCGGCGAAATGATGGGCGAGGCGGCCCCAGTGCCCAGTGGCTTTACAGGCGAGCCGTTCGAGGCGTGGCGACCTAATCCCTTCCTGGCTGGCGCCGGGGTAGAGATCGAGTCAATTGAGAGTATGACCACGACAGCTACCAGGTATGGCCCGGACTGGTACCAGTTGCCGATTGCAGCGCGCCTCAGCATGACCGCGTCCCGGCGGGGTCCGGAATTGGAGGCGGAACCGGCACCCAAGCCGGAAGAAGAGAAGTTCATGCGCATAAGCAGTATCCTGTGGACGGCCGGCAAGCCGCTGGCCATCTACGAGACAGCCGATGGCAAGACCGGCAGCGTCCAGCCCGGCGATATTGTGGACAACTGGATGGTCGAGCAGATCGGGCAGGATTACGCCATGATGCGCAATGTCATAAGCGGCGAGTATCGCCGCGTCCCCTTGAAGAGCAAATAGAACAAGTAGCCGGCCGCTCTCGTCTGAGAATCATGGAGTATTGGTGGCAGATTCAGTCTCAGGGCAACAACAGGAGGCAAATATTATGCGAAGGGCACAGATCAGCTGGTTGCTATTAGCAGTAGTCGTATCGGTGGTGCTGGTACTGGGCACGGTCACCAGCGGGATGGCCCAGGAGCAAGACCGCTTCTCGGTGCAGTGGAAAGACATCACCGTGGCCGATGCCCTCATGGCCCTGCGGCGGCAGTTCGGTATCCAATACGTCCTGCCCAGCGACCTGGGCAAAAAGCGAATAGACGCTAACCTCACCGATGCCACGCCAGTGGAGGCGATGCGGCAGATTCTCAGCGCCGCGCAGCTCACCGCCGTCAACGAGAACGGGGTCTGGCACATTCGGGCAATGGCCCAGGCGCCGGCGGGCGGGCGGACTTACCGGCCAACTGCAACGGCACAACCCGCTACCGCGCCCATGGCAGTGGCGCCGCCTACGCCTTTCCGCGTGGGCCCGCAGCCGGTCAACGTCGGGGGCGCGTACGGTACAGCCCAGCCCGCCTATGGCGCTACGCCGGGCGCTGCAGCAACGGGGATGACGGGATTCGGCCAGGGCATGCAGCAGTATTCGCCCGAAGATTTCGTGTTCCGCATTATCCCGCTCAAGTACATTGACCCCTACCTGGTTCTCGAAATGTTCGGGGGCATGGCGGTAGGCGGTGAAGGTGGCGGCAGCGGCGGCCGTAGCACCCGGGGCGGCTACGGGGACAGCGGGAGTAGCTATGACGACAGCTACGACCGCGACCGGAACGATCGCGACCGGGATCGGTATGACCGCGATCGCAACTACGACTGATGCAGCCACGAGAACGTCTTTGACATAAATCCGGCAATAATCTGAACAATAGGGGCGTAGCGTGTTGGGCTACGGCAAACCAAAGCACGCGTGACGCCGGGAGGGCATCATGTTGAAGCCGAACAGGAGCATAGCAGCAGCACTGGTAGTTCTATTCGCAGCAGTGATCGCCTGTGCAGCGCCATACACAATTGGCCCGGCCGGGGCCGACGAGCTCACAGCAGATGAGGGCCCCCAGCTTATCAACATTGATATTAAGGCAGGCCCTATTGCCGAAGTGCTGCGCGGCCTGGCCCGTTTCGGCGACGTTGACATCGTCATCAACGAGGGTGTCACCGGCACAATCCCCAGCATCAATCTGCGCGACAAGACGATTGAGGAAGCCCTCTACTTGATTGCGCAGACCAACGGCTACGTGGTCTACAAGGTCCCGCCCCATACCTATATTGTCTCGCCGCCGGGAATACCCGGACCCGGTACCGCGCGACTATTGGATCCTTGGAGCGCTGCCGGGGAATCAACCCCCGCACCGCGCACCGGTGGTACCACTACGCCACCGCCGATGGTCAGCTCCACTTTGCCGCCGCTGCTGGCGACGCAGATTGAACCCTCGACGGCGGTCCGGGGCTCAGTCAGAGGCGGCGAGCAGTGGGTTCGTGACCGCGTTGACCTGGCTTATTGCGATGCCGCGGAAGTGGCCCAGGCGTTTGGTGGCGGTGTGCTCGGCAGCCGGACCACGCGGCGGCGACCGGGTCCCTACGTGCGGTCAGGTCTGGAGCGCGCCCGTGTGCACGCCGAAGCGCTGCCCTTTGCCGGGGATCTGCGTTCACCTGGGGCACCGTTTATCGGCGGCGGCTGGTCGCAAGGGTTCCTGGGGCAGCCGGACGCCCGACTCGGTCAGGGCCTGGGCGAGTTCGGGGGTGACCAGCGCGCCGGCGCCTACGGGCAACAGACCGGGGTGGGCGGCGGCGGAGTGCCGCTGCCGATGGGCATGGAGCCGCCGCTGGCGATTCTCGAGC
>CAYNMY010000143.1:0-5839 GCA_964398275.1 uncultured Armatimonadia bacterium
GTCGTCGCGCAGCACCGTCCCCCGCGCAATTGCGGGCGGGCTGACGACGCTCACTTCGAGATGCGGCGGCCCAGTGCACTCCAGCTCGCTGCCCATCATCCGCCCGGTAACGCGGAAGTCCCCCAGCAGCCGGCAGCCGGTCGTGGCAAAGCCGCGGCGTGCCTTTAGCGCCTCAACGATAGCCGCGCGAGTGCGCTCGCGGACAAACAGGCCAGTGAGCGCGCCGCCCCTCCCCGGTACGATACGATGCCCGTCACAGGCGCCGGTCAGGCCAAAGCGGAAGCCCTGCTTCAGGTGGCGCTGCACCACGTCGCTGATCTGCATATAATCGTGCCAGCCGGCGCAGCACTCCACATTCTCTTCCTGGGGATGGCCGAACAGCTCCCATTCTTCGTGGTGGGCGTGCCAGAGGCTGGCACTGCCGCCCATCGTCTGCACGAAGGCCTCGCGGCTTTTGCCGTCCGCATCGCAGCGCCGGGCCATCGGCTGGTCGCGGTTGTAGTAGACCACGGCGCGGTGGTTCTTGGGGAAGCGCTCGCCTGTAGGTTCGTGGAAGGTGTACTCGTAGCCCCAGAAAGCGACGAAGCGCTCGTCGGTCAGCGCCTGGGCGACGGCGTAGAGGTAGTCCACCGCGCTGCGGCTCATCACGATGTCGGGGTAGTAGTCGTTGTCAATAAGGCAGCAGAAGTCCAGCCCGCCCCGATCCCGCGCCCACAGCAGCAGCTCAAGCGGCTCGCCCTCGGCGTCAGGCGAATAGTACGAGTGGTTGTGCAGATCGCCCCAGATCAGCTCGAACTCTTCGCCTCCGCACGTCACCCGGTAGGGGGTACGTGGCCCGGTGATGTCCGTCGGCAATCCAACCGGCTCCCAGCCGGCCCACAGCTTGCGCGGGTATTCCTCGAGAGGCGCCATCTCGGAGCGCGAACGCTCGAAAAAGCCGATGTCAACGAGCCGCTGAGCCGATGGCCGCTTCGCGGCGAAAATCAGGGCCTCATGAGGCTGGCGACTGTTGCTGTCCACGGTGAAGCAGGAGTTGCCGTCGCAAATGAGGCAGCTGTCCGACCAACCGCTGCCGTCGTGGTGCTTTCCGCAGAATTGGCCGTTGGCCACGTTCTGGGCGGTGCCCTGCTCGTCGCGATGCCGCTCCCACAGCAGCCATATCCCGTTGGAGTCAGCAACGAGCTGAGGTCGCCGGCGTAGGCCGTTGTAGCCCCAGTAGGTCTTCACCGGCAGCATGCCCCAGTCCAGGTGCGTGACCGTGAAGTCGTTGCATCCGGGCGGCGGTGCCCAGCCCGAGCCGTCCCAGCGGGCGCAGTTAAGGTGGGTCTGGCGGCCAACCACCCCGTCGCGGGTGACGTCGGTGCACGTTATCCACGCCAGCCAGGGTGTGCCGCTCGCATCCACGCACAGGCTGGGAAAGAGGTCATCACCGACGGGCGTGCCGGGCAGCAGTGCCAGGTCAGTCGGCTCAGAACAGCCGGGCGAGAGCCTTGCGGTCATCACTCGCCAGGCCCCGTCGTGGTAGACACTGGCGGCGAGCCAGGCCCTACCATCGCTACCCGCTGCCAGGTGTGGCCGCATCTGCGGGCCGGTCACTGGAGCAAGAGTAAGTGGCGCTGACCAGCCCTGGCCATCGAGGCGCCGACAGTGAATCGCGGGTGCTGCGCCTTCATCCCAGGCAGTGTAGGCCAGCCAGATATGCCCGGCAGCATCCGCGCACCCGGTTACGTGGAACGCAAACTCATGCTCGGTGGGCAGGATGGTCGGCTCGCCCCACTGGCCGTCGCGCATACGCGCCACCAACTGCCACTTACCCTCGTGGCGGCAGGACCAGACGCACCATAGCGTTCCGTCGGACATGGGTATCAGTGCCGGCTCGAAGTTGAGGCCCGGTGAGCAGATAACCTCTGACTGGGGACAGGCCTCTGGCGACAGGACGCGGATGACCTCCAGGGGGCCTTCGGTAGCGTGCCAGGCGGCCCACGACTGGCCGGCAGCATCCCGGCATACCGAAAACAGGCGTGGGGAATAGGTCGGGCGCCCGGAGGGCTGATGAAAGTCGGATTGTCGGCTGCTCGAGGTCATAATTGATGCTAGTCGGGTGCGTCGCCCCAGTCAGGAATCTTGAGCAGCTCCCCGTCGCGCATCGCCGACTCGTGCGCCATTATCCCTGGCACCAGGTAGCGCATTGCCTCCCAGACGTTGATGCGCGGCAGGCGGCCGGTGTTGCAGGCGTCCACAAACTCGTGGGCCAGGTAGGCGTGCGAGCCGCCGTGACCCGTGGGCAGCTCCTCCAACTCCCGTGGCAGGGGCTCGGCCACCGACTCCAGCTCCACCTCTTCCCAGTCGTCCTTGGTTGCCCACTTCGAGCCCGTCAGGTCTCGCTCGAACGAGCATTCGGTACCGTAAATGCACATGAGGCCCTCGCGGTTGGGATGGCCCACGCGCCGAACCTCAGAGACGCGCGCCGCAGCGCCGTTGCTCATGCGAAATAGCGCCGTCTCGTTGCAGAAGGGACAGGCGTTTATGGTATCTTCCCGCCACCAGTCATCATTGGGATATCTATAGCCCTGGCAGGAGACCTCGGTCATATGCGCGCCCATCACCGATACCAGGCCGGATACCGAGTGGGTGGGATAGTACATAGGGGTGGGGCCGGTCTTGTCGGGCCCGAACTGGTCACCCCACCGATTCTTGAGTACGGCGACCAGTCCGTGGGAGAGGTCATGCAGGTATTCGGCCTCGCCGTAGACAAACTCGCCGAAGGCACCTTCAGCGGCCTTCTGCCGGCAGAACATCGTCTCTTTGCGGAAGAAGGTCGTCTCGCCGAGCATATAGAGCTGCCCGGTGCGCCTGACGGCATCCACCAGCTTGTCGCAAAGCTGCAGGGCCTCGTCGGTATTATTGCCGAAGACCCACAGCGGCGGCACCGCACTGTAAACATGTTTGCCCGATTCCAGGGCCTGGATCGCCTGCGGCCCGTGCAGCCAGTGCTGAGTGATAATCGCCAGCGCGTCGAGGTCTGACTTGCAGATCTCGTCGAGGCTGGCGTAGGTCTCGGCTATCTCGAATTCCTTGGCCCGCTCGGCCAGGCGCTCTTCGTTCAGATCACACAGGGCTATCCGGCTGACATCAGGATGCTGCTTGAACAGCGGAATGAAACTCTTGCCAAAGCTGCCCACACCGACCATGCCGATGCTGATGCTCATTGCATCCTCCTGCGACGCATGATTGTCAACTGGCGGTGATGCTCACGACTACAGCCAATTCTCCACGATGTTGACTTTCGCTTCGTCGGTATCTATCTGACGCAGGAAGCTGACGAATTCACTGTGCAGTCGGCTCGCCACCTCGGGACGCTCGGCAATGACGTTGTGCTCCTGGGAGGGGTCAGAGGGCAGGTGATATAGCTCCGAAGCGCCGTCTTGTTCCGCGCGCAGGTGCAGAGTCCACTCGTCGTCGCGGATGGTTGGCCCCGAGATGTCATGGTCCTCGTCGGGCAGCGGCATGGAGCTGAAGGCATACCGGCGGCCTCCCGTGGCTTGCGGACTGCGGACGACCTCGGCGAAGGATTGCCCCTGGACGCTGGGCGGGATCGGCACTTCGAGCAGCTCCAGCAACGTCGGCATTATGTCAGGCGGCTGGATGAGCGCATCGCTGCGCCGGCCGCCCGCGATGCCGGGCACACGGATCATGAAGGGAATGTGCGTTATCTCGTCGTACAGGGGCCAGGGGCCGCGCTCGTCGGCCTCGCTGATGTTGCTCTTGCCCGTCCGGTCGTGCTCGCCCAGGTACATACCGTGGTCGGTAGTGAAGACGACGACGGTATTCCTCTCGAGCTGTAGGTCCTCGATCTTGCGCAGGACGTGCCCAACCCACTTGCTGACCAGGGTCACCTCCCCTGCATAGTGCGCCGCCAGGTTCTTCAGCTCAGCCTGGGTGTAGGCGGAGGCGTGGCCGTAGTTGGGATGGAGCATGGGAGTGCCCTGGTAATCCGGGTCATACAGGTCCACCAGATACTCGGGTGGATTCCACGGCTCGTGCGGATCGAAGAAGTCCACCCACAGGAAGAAGTTCTCCCGCTTGTAGTTCTCTTCCAGCCACTTGCTGACGTGCCGGGCGGTCACCGGCGGGAAGCGGTCTTCCTCCCACGTCCATTCGCGGTTGATCCAGGCGTTGAGGTTGGGATACGGCATCCTCATTGCTGCCGGGCCGGCGATGCGGGACTTGTCCGCGGGTACCAGGTCAGGAAAGGGGTAATTGAACCGGGTAAACGGAATGTCACCTTCCTGGCCGCGGCTGAAATACCAGCCGGTGAAGCCCTTGTAGAAGTTGTTCTTGAGCAGGTGCACGGTGTCGGCAATGAGCTGGGTGGCAAAGCCGGCTTCGCTCAGGACTTCGGCGAGGACGGTGTCTTCGGCCCGGAGGGGGCTCCAACTGCGATAGGGGAAGGCGTATCGCCCCGTCATCAGGTCGGTGCGCTGGGGGATGGTCGGGAAGCTGGCGGAGTGGAGCCGGTCGAAGCAGACGGCTTCCTGCGCGAACTTGTCCAGCTCCGGCGTCTTGATCCACGGGTTGCCGTTGGCACCCACATGGTCGTAGCGGAAAGTGTCTGAGACTATCAATATAACATTCATTCTACTCACCTCTACAGAATTGGTTGAAAGCCGCTCAGGGCTTGTACAGCACCTCACGATACAGCGTCTTGGTGTTGCCGTCACCGTCGCTGAACTCCAGTCTGACCTCCCTCAGCTCCTGGGTGGGCCAGAGTACTAGTTGCACCTGCTCGGACTCGTTCTTGCACGCGGCCAGCTCCAGCCGGTCCGCGCGCATGAGGTCCTCGCTCGCCGACAGGTCGGCCTTCGGGAAGACCTTGCGCGTGGGGCTTTGGGCGAAGACCTGCATATTGGTGTCCTCGTGCAGCAGCACCGGATGCACCAGCATCGGCTCGGGCAGCTCGGCCGCGGCGATCAGTCGGGATTCTCTGAGATTTGCACCAGCGCCTTTACGCATTTGCGTTGGCCGACGGCCTCGAACGCATCGCAGATGCGCTCGAGGGGGAAGGGATGTGCCAGGTCCAACCACAGACCGGCATCGAGTTTGCCCTGCTGGATGAAGGCAACGACCTGTTCGTGAGCTTCCTCCTCATCATAGCCACGGTCGGAATAGGTGAAGGTGCCCCGGGCGTTAACCGGATTGATCGGGCAGGAACCGTAGTCGTCCACGCCGTAGATAGTCACGGTCCCGCCGTCCTTCACATGGGGAAGCGCCGCGTCGAGCAGGCCCTGCTTGCCCACCGCGTCAATGATGAAGTCGAAGCCCTCCGGATAAACTTCCTTGATCGCCGTTCTCAGGTTCTCTGCGCTATAGTCGAAATAGTCTGTTACGCCCGCCGCGCGGGCAACATTCTCGCGCTGGGCATTGCCGATCATCACAACGCAAGCGGCCCCCAGGTTGGCTGCGTGCGCCGCAAAAGAAAGCCCGTTGCCCCCTGAGCCGATGACCAGCAGGCTGGCGCCGGCGCCAAAACCCATACGGGTGATATAGCTGAGCGTCTCACGCCAGGTGATAATCATGGTGGCGCTGGCGGGCTCAATTCCGGAGGGTACGTGCTGGTTCCAGCGCGACCCACGCCACTCCTCGGTGGGGCGATCGTCCTCCCGGGCGGCCCTGGGGTCGCAGGCAATGCCGAATTCGGCGAAGCCACCCCAGGTGACACTGCACTCGCCTACCGGTGGTGTGCCCACGCGGGTGATGATGTCGCCGACCCGGAAGTTTCGCACCCGGGGGCCGACCTCGCTCACCCGGCCGACGCGCTCGTGTCCCCGCACCGTGGGGT
>CAYNMY010000144.1:0-5827 GCA_964398275.1 uncultured Armatimonadia bacterium
ATCTCGTCATTGGAGAAATCGAGTATTGAGACCAGGTCTCTTCCGGTCAGCGCCACTATAGTGTCCTCCCTTTTTGCGGCAGAAAAGCATTGAACGGCTTTTGTGAAAAACCCGCTTTTTGGGAAAAAGTCGGTTTTTCACGCTTTTCCGGCAAAAAGTTTTAATAGTGAGCAATGAGGTGACAAATACAGCGTGTTGTTCTTCGCAAAAGGCTGTGAATCGGCGTTTACGCAGTACATGACAGCATACAACGCTTTGCGAGCTGGATGTCCTCTTTTTCTTCTTGGATAACGTGACTTACGATTTCTTCTCAGTGATAGCTTTGTTAAGCTCGTCCTTCATTTGCACTGTGGCTGCGCGCGTGGCGGTGGCGAACTGGTCCGGGGGCATATCAGTGTTCTTGTAGGCGAAGATGATCCCGCGCGAGGAGTTGACTACCGCGCCCAGCCCCTGGCTGTCGAATGCTGCCACTACGTCCGCCGCCGTCGCCCCCTGCGCGCCGTAGCCGGGCACGAGGAAGGGCGCCTGCGGCATCCGCTCGCGCAGTTCGGCGAGCTGCTCAGGATACGTCGCGCCGACGACAGCGCCTACCGATGAATAGCCCTGCTCGCCGACCAGTTCCCGGCCCCAGCCGCCGGCCAGGTCCGCGATATGCTGGTAGACCGGCGCGCGCGTCTCTGCTATCCGAAGGTCCTGCAATTCACCCGACGACGGATTCGACGTCTTCACCAGCACGAACAGCCCGCGCCCTTCTTCCGCAGCAGCCCGCACAAAGGGCATCACCCCGTCGCCGCCTAGATCGCGGTTGACCGTCATAGCATCTACGGGGGAGTCGCCGCGCAGATAAGCCTGTGCATACGCCTGGGCGGTCGAGCCGATGTCGTTGCGCTTGCCGTCGAGTATGACGAGGAGTCCGGCCTGCTTCGCGTGGCGCATCACTGACCAGAGCACTGTTGACGCTTCCTCGCGCAGGACCTCAAAGTAGGCGGCCTGCGGCTTTACGGCCACGCAGTGCTCGGCGACAGCATCAATGATCTCGCAACAAAAGCGTTCGACCGTCTCACCGGGCGTGCTGGCGCTGAGCAGATGACGGGGCATCCGTTCAAGGTTGGGGTCTAATCCGACACAGACACGGCTGTCCTTTTCGTGGACAGCCGCGCACAGTCTATCGGCAAAGTTATCCGGTTTCACGGTACCCTCCACGTGGTTGGGTTGGCCTGATTATAGCCTGCCAGTGAAGAATCTGTCAAAAGTGCCACTGACACTGGGACAGGCATCCTGCCTGTCGTGGTTCGCATTGCACACCGGCTGGAAGCCGGTGCCACTGACACTGGGACAGGCAGTTCGGCAAGCTCACCATAAACCGAGACGCCTGTCCTACCGGGCTGGCCGAATCGCCATAAACGCGCCCATCTCTGGGCATCCCGGTCCCAGGCGACGATACGAGAAGAAGAGGTCTGGCCGGCAGTACGTGCACAGTTCGCTGACCTCAATACTATCTGCCTGCAGGCCCGCCTCCTGGAGCTGGCGCTGGTTGATGCCCTTCAGGTCCAGGTGCCATCTATCACTTATCTTTGACAGAAAGCCTTCTGCCGCGGGCAGTCTGGCAGCGGCCCCGGCTACCTCTGGCCCCACTTCGTAGCAATCGGCGCAGATCGCCGGACCAATGACCGCCCGGATGTCTTCAGCATTTGCGTTTGTGGCTTGGACAAGCTCGTGGACAGCGTTTCCCGCCACGTCAGCCAGCGTCCCGCGCCAGCCAGCGTGCATCAGTCCGATGCCTGCGCCGTCCGGCAGCCACAGGAATACCGGCACGCAGTCGGCGTGATACGTGGATAGCACGATACCCGGCACGGTGGTCACCAGCGCGTCGGCCTGCGGCGCGATAAAACGCCCCTCCTCCTGCTTCAACTCGGGTAAGAGCTTGGGCGTAACTCGGTAGACGGCATTGCCGTGCACCTGCTGCACCTCAACTACTGGCAGATCAGTAATACCCAGTTGGGCCAGCCCACGGTGTCGGTTCTTGGCAACTGTTGTGGGATGGCCGGAAGGGAAGTGCAAATTGCCTGCCGCACGGCTGGTAAGGCCGCCGATAACCTTCTCTTCTTCGATACGCAGTCCCCAGAGCGGCTCATTCATTCACCGTGCGCTCCTGCGCTTGCGTGTTGAGCATACCGAGAGCCCGGTAGCTGGTTTGGACTGAATCACTATTTATAGTCACAAGCGAGTATCCCTTGGGGCTCCCGTCGAGGCAGGGGCCGAACCACCATGCGCCCGACAGTGCACCAGCCATATACTGGGTGTAGTGGGCCACCTTGCTTTGGGTTACTGCGTGGTGGTGCCCGTGGAAGATGCCACGAATCGGATGCCCTTGGAGAATCTCCAGCAGGTGGTCGAGATTGGTCAGCTCGTCAACGGGTTGATGGCTGAAGAGAATCACCGGCTGGCTTGGAGGAAGGGCAGCCATGTCTTGTTTGAGCCAGGCCAGGCAACCTGGAGGCATCGCGCAGTGATATCCGACCCCGTCAGCGTCGGCCTCAGTGGCGTTGATAGCGACTAAGTGGTGGCCTGCGTAGTTTAGTGAGTAATATGCCGGGCCCACCAGGCGCTCATAGCCGGCGGTGCCGAAGAGGGGATTGTCCCGGCGAAAATCGGGGTTACTGAACCCAGGATGATCGTGGTTGCCAGGCACGGGAAGCAGAGGCACCGACAGCCCGCTCATGGCGTCATTGTAGACACCAAAGAGCTCCGCCGCCCGTTGGGGTTCATTCAGCCTCGTGCTATCCATAACCATATCGCCGGTATCCACCACAAATGCTGGTGCGGGGTCCAGCGTTTCAACTTGCTGCACGAACTGCTCAAGCTTGATTGCCGTCGCTTGCAGGATATGGATATCGGTTACGTGCACGAAGGTGAACGGGAGTTGCTGTTCGACAGAGCGTAGCGGGAAGTGGACGATCTTGTGGGGCAGCCATGGAGCCTCAAGACGCACAAACCAGCGCCCACTAGTCGGCCAGTATCCGGTGGGAACGGTGAGCCTCAGGACAATGAAACTGGCGTCGCTGGCGAGCTGGTAGCGCCCGTAGCGGTCGGTGGTCACGATCTGGAAGCCATCGGTGACAGCCACGTCCGGAAGCCGCCGCTCGCCCGGGTCGGGATGACCGTTTGAGTTGGCATCAACGAAGACCACGCCACTGATCTGCCCGGCGAATAGCGGCGCCGGCAGTGCTGTCAGAGCAACCAGGCCTAGAACAACAACTCCCAGGTCTCTACCTCGGAGGCGACGCATATCACTCCTCCATCATCTCCCGCACCGTCATCCTGCCCACGCGGCAGCTTGCCAGGCACGGCATCACGTACGGGCCTTCGGGGATGACCGCGATCTTCGCGTCCGGCCCGTACTCCGCCAGTGCGCGGCCCAGGCCTTCTTCGACACTGCTTACCGGCTCGACGAATAACTGCCTCTGCTGCTCGGGCGGCACACCGGTGGAGTAGTTATATATTCTCCGCTCGCGCAGCACCTTCTCGAGTTGGTGCAGCGCCCACTGGTCAATCTGATTCTCCCCGGTCGCCAGTGCACGCTGCACGTACTCATGCGGGTCAGCCACGCGCAGCATCAACTCAGTGTATTCGTCGTTGCCGATACCCTCGGCGTTCTCCTGGCAGATGATGATCGTCCCGCCGGGCCGAGTGATCTGCCCCCCGGCAGTCGCTGCCTTGATGGCCTGGTAGAAGGTCAGGTCCAGGGGGTAGCCGGCGTTGGATGTGATCGTGATGTCCACCGGCTCGTCGAGCACCACTTTGGCCTGGCGCTCGGCCAGTTCCATTGCTGCCAGCGCTGCGTCGCGCAAGTGCCCGGAGAATACCCCGGTAATCTGGCGCTCTTCATCGAGTGTGCAGTTGACGGTGAAGTCGGCGCCACCAGCCTGGCGGGCTACCGCCCAGGCCTCGATGTCCGAAGGATTGCTGCCGATATTGCCGGTGATTGCGGCAGCTGACTCGATGAGCGCCGGGCTGTGGAAGCCGAAGATTGTCTCGGTGGCCGCCAGCCCTGGGCAAATCGCCTTGCGCCCGCCCGAATAGCCCGCAAACAGGTGCGGCTCGACCAGCGAGACGAGAATCTTCAGATCGGCCTCTACATAGCGTCGGTCAATCAGCACGCGGGTGCCGGCGGGCGTTTTGCCCAGTTCCACGTGCGAGTCGAGATCGCGGGCGAGGTGGCTCTCGATGCGGTAGCTGCGGGCGATCTGTGGTCCCAGCATCTCCACCAGTTCCGCTTCGGTCGCTTCCCGGTGCAGGCCGGTCGCTACCAGGATGAGGATATCCTCCCGGCGCAGCCCCGCTGCTTCGAGGCCCTCCAGCACCGGGCGGACCAGCAGTTCATTGGGCACGGGCCGGGTGATATCCGATATCACCACGCAGGCATCCTGCCGGCCCGGGGCTATCTCGGCCAACGGTGCAGTGCCCAGCGGGGCTGCTAAGCTCTCTCGCATAATCTGCTCAGGGCTGGCTAGTTGGGGAACTTTGTTGAGGCGCAGGACCTGGACGTTCGCCTCATCGGGCAGCTCCACTTCCAGGCGCTGCCTGCCGTAGCGCATCTCGACGATCATGGGCAACTCCTCGCCAGCAGGTGTCAATACGCCCCTTCATTCTAGCCGTGCCGGCAATGCGTGTCAAATGGGCTTTCGGCGAGGTCCGGAGGTGAATCGTACTAATTGGGCGAAGCACACTGCGCGGCTCGTCGTATTCTGCGCAACCTCACTGTAGATGGTGACTGCCCATGGCTAACCAGGAACCTGCCAACAGAACTCGTGATTACCCTGATCTCTTTGAACGCCTCGACCTGGACCGGCCGGAACTGAGCGCGGTCAAAGCTGCGGTGGAAAACCGGGACTGGCCCACGGCCGAAAAAGCCCTGGCTGATTTCTATCGAGAGCAGCTGCCGCGCAGCTATCGAGAGCGCAGGAGTTCCCCAGGCGAGGATTATTGGGTACAGGCCTCGCGAGAGATTGCCGACCACGCGCTCGCCCACGCGCTTGGGACCAGCGGCGGGTGGGTTGACGCAGGGACCCCGATAGACTGGCGCATCAATCCTACTGTGGGCGAGGAGTACACAATCGAGGTGACGTCCAGTTTGAATCGCCACAGCTGGTTCCTGGCGCTCAGCGAAGCGTATCTGCAGACTGGTGAGGAGCGGTATGTCCGCGAGATCATTGACCAGATGATTGACTGGACGCGTACCTGGCCGCGCCCGGAGACTCATGGCGACTGGAGCAACTTCGCGGGTCCCGATGAGACCACGCAGGACTTGTGGGACCGGGTATGTGCAGGGTGGAACACTCTGCATCCCGCCGACCAGTCGCTGTGGTACTGGTCGCCGGCCTTCTGGCGCATCATTGGTTGCCCGTGTATCACCGATCAGGAAATCTGTGCCGTCATCTGGTCCTTCTCCGAGAAGGCGTTGTTTCTGGACGACCTGCCGCCGCGCATGGGCAACAAAGCTGCGCGTGAACAGGCCGGCTTGTACACGATTGGAACTTTGTTCGCCGAATTTCGCCTCGCCGCCCAGTGGCGGCAGAACGCTATTGCCCGTCTTTACAAGCAGATTGTTGAGCTGTTTTATCCCGATGGTGTATTCATTGGCCTTGGCGTCGGGTACGGGATCAAGATGATGGCTGCTTATGTCCAGGTGCTGGAGCTGGCCCGGCTCAACGGCCGCACTGGCGAGCTGCCTACCGATTGGCTGGAGCGGATGGCGAAGATGTACGAGTACCAGGCCTACGCGATGATGCCCAATGGCATCATTCCCTGCCGGAATGACTCGCAC
>CAYNMY010000145.1:0-5784 GCA_964398275.1 uncultured Armatimonadia bacterium
CGCAGCGTCAGCGCCGAGGTCGTCTGCCCGGAGGGCTGGGCCCTGGCCGATACGGGAAAGATAGCAGTAGGAATGGATGAGGGGACGAGCGGAGAGTGGAGAGTCGAGAGGCTGGAGTGAAATAAAAGTCAAAGGCCTACGGCGGGCGGGCCGGCCTCGCTGTGCTCGACACGGCCACTCCAACGACTCCGGATAGTCAGCAGCACAAGATTTGCCAAGGGGCCGGACTCATGCGGCCGGCGGTTCGCCCTTGATGTCCAGTACCGGAGAGCCGTCGTGAGCATCCAGACCGCTGACAATTAGGCGGTTGCCGCGTCGCTCAATCAGTCTCACACGAGTAAGACCGATAGGATTGGGCCGGTGCGGGCTGTGGAGCGCGAAGACGCCGTATAGCGGGCGGCTGCGGTCGCCACGCGGGTGCACCTGGTAAGTACGACGATACCTCTCGTCAAGCTCGTGCAGCCAGTAGAGCACCCACAGCTCGTCCAGCTCTTCAATGCGATGCAGCCCCTCAGCGTGCTCGGCATATACCTCAATTATCTGGTGCTCGTCCCCGGAGTCTCTGTGCACAACTCCGATAGGGTTTATGTTGAGGGAAGCCATGGTCGCTTTGCCGCCCAACTGTTGACGGTATTGCCGCATAGCCACTATACTAGCAGCATACGGTGCACCGGTCAAGAGGCGAAGTTGCTGCCGAGGAGTAGTTCAACTGCGCGCACAGCTACCAGGTCGCCAGTGCCGGGCAGAAGGCTTTGAGGTATACAGCCTATGGCCAGACCCGGACGACGACAGCGGGGAACCGGTCAAAAACACCGCTGCAAGGACGGCGACATCGTCTGGGAGTGCAGCCGGTAGCGCGCGGGGGCGTGTTGCTGGTATAATGAAGCCGCCAGCGGTAAGTCCCCCGTATAGGAGGCATAGGAGATGAGTTGGCGTTCGCTTAAAGTCTGGGGAGTAGTTGCTGCGATCCTGGTGCTGTGTGCGGGGAGTGCGGCGGGTGCGCTGACATTGGTCCAAGACGGCGAATCGGCGTACACCATCGTCATCGGCGATGAGGCGATCCCGCCGGAGGAGTATGCCGCGCAGGAGCTTCAGCACTTCATAGAGGAAATCTCGGGAGCAGAGCTGCCGATCGTTAAGGCTGCGGAGGCTCCCGGCACACCCCGCATATTCGTCGGCCCCAGCAGCGCGCTGGACCCGGTGGTCAGAATTGACTACGACTCCCTGGGCCAGGAAGGCTTCGTTCTGGCCACCGAAAAGCAGGACCTGGTCCTGGCGGGCGGGCGGCCGCGGGGTACTCTGTACGCTGTTTATGAGTTTCTCAAAGAGTACCTGGGCTGCCGCTGGTACGCGCCGGGAGTCAGTAAGATACCGGCGCAGCGGACAATTGAAATCCCCAAGATCTACCGCGAGAAGGTGCCGGCCTTCGAACGCCGCCGCGTCCGAATCCACCCCATTTCTTTCCAATGGGACGCCGACCTGGCCGCGCGAAACTTCATAAACACCGGTATGCCGCCCCTGGGTGAGCTCCACGGCGGGCGCTGGAGGTTCGCCGGTAACATGCACAACTTCTACCTGAATCTGGTACCCCCGGAGAAATACTTCGAAGATCACCCGGAGTACTACTCTCTGCAGGATGGCAAGCGCACCGCCACACTGCCCTCGCAGTTGTGCCTGACTAATCCCGATGTGGTGGAGATAGCCACCCAGTCGCTGCTGGAGATACTGCGCAAGCACACAGCCGAACGCTCCCACGTGGACGGCATCTGGGTCGGGCAAAATGATCACGCTGGTTACTGCCAGTGCGACAAATGTATGGCTATCGCCGAGAAGGAGGGCAGCCAGGCAGGTCCACTCATTCATTTTGTCAACCAGATCGCCGAGGCGGTAGCCAAAGAGTTCCCCGATATCCAGATTTTCACGCTGGCTTATCAGTATACCAAGCCGCCCCCGCAGCACGTCAAGCCCCGTGACAATGTGGCTGTAATGCTGTGCCCCAGTACGGCCTCACACAGCCAGCCGCTGGCTACCAGCGATGATGCAAACACGGCCACATTCCGCCAACAGCTCGACAAATGGCTACAACTGACGCCCAACGTCTGGATCTTCGATTATCTGACCCACTACCGCTACACCACTATGCCCTGGCCGATTTACCATACCTACGGGCCAAACCTCAAGTGGTTTGCGGACAAAGGCATCAAGGGGCTAATTCTTTCGGGAATTTGGTTGAGCAGCAGTCCGAAGGCAGAGGTGCGATTCGGGGCGCTGCAGGCCTACCTTCTGGCCCGACTGAGTTGGAACCCTTACCTGGACTGGCGTGCGGAGCAGGAGGAGTTCATGGAGGCCTACTACGGGCCGGCGGCCGGGCCCCTGCTGGAATACCTCAACATGTGGGAAAACTACATGAACGAGAACAACTATCATCTGTACCTGTGGGCGACGCCGCAGGACGAGTACCTGAACGATGAGATGCTCAGCCGCAGCGAAGGGCTCCTGGACGAGGCCGAAGCAGCGGTCGCTGACGACGAGGTGCTGCGCAAGCGGGTGCGCGCGCAGCGCCTGCCAGTGATGTACGTGCGGATAGTACAGGGGCCGGTGTACGACCCGATCCAGTACTGGATGGGCGATAAGATCGTCTTCACGCCGTCGCGGCAGTGGCTTGAGGCTATTGAAGAACTCGTGAGCATTGCTGAAGAGTGTGGACAGAAACAGCTAAGCTTCTACGGCAGTTCGAAGATTGACAGATGGCGCAGTGGCTTGGACACCGAGACCAAGCAATTCGAGACGATAATGCTTAAAAGCCCGAGCCTGGCGGTGCGGATAATTCCGGCGCTGGGCGGGCACATTGATATGATCTATGACCGCGGCCTGGCCAGGAACTTCCTCTATGCGCCCAATCCAGTCAAGCCCGATGATATACTCCAGTACCGCTATGGGGAACGTTGTTACGAAAAGAACGCGGCGCCAGGGGCCGGCGACGCGTATTCGGTCATCCGCCAGAGCGGAGATAGTGTCACGCTGTCAGCCGAGCTGGAGAATGGCTGCACACTCACCCGGACCATCAGCCTGGATGCCGAGAAGCCGACGGTGACGATCGCCTCGAGGCTGAAGAATACCTCCGACGAGCCGTATACCGCTTCGCTGCGCGCGTACGGAAGCTTCGCGGTCGGGGAGGCCGAAAAACGCTGGCTGGTATTCACGAGAAGCGACAACAAAGACGTGAGCCTACAGCTAGCTGAGTGGTCTAAGCCGCATCAGTGGTGGCTGGGCCGGGCGATGCCCAAAGGAAGCTGCACGGTATGGGATGAGGTCAGCGGTACGGGTGTGGTTAACAGGTTCGACCCGGATCAACTGCACGTAGTCCATACCTATGCCGGAGAGGAACACGTGGTCCTGGAACTGCGCGCGAAGCCGACAGAACTGGCGCCGGGCGAGGAAACCGGGCTGACGCACAGTTACCAGATAATCCAGGACCCGGGGCTGGTGGCCCAGTAGCGTGGGCCAGTGTGCTCGGCAGACACCCTTTCCCCAATCACAGCGAAAGAACCGGCCGGGCGCTATGGTCAGCGGCGTGATTGCCAAGCCCACCGTTCACTCCAACTTCAGAATCCGCCGGGCATTGCCGTCAGCGATGGCCTCGCGCTGCTCGTCGCTGAGCGGCGCGGTGCGCAGCCACTCGAACTGGCGCAGCTCCTGGCCAGGGCGTAGATAATCGGTGCCGAAGAGGAGCTTGGTACCATTGCGCTCGAGGAATCCGACCGTGAAGTCGGGATCGCGGGTCAGCGCGTTGTGGCCGGAGCCTGCCGAAATGTCGGCGTAGAGGTTATCGTACTCGCCCAGCAGCCGGTCAATAGCGCCTGTTGGTTTGACTGGCCCCCTGGGATAGCCGCCGCTGCGGTCGTCATCGGCGCTGATTGCCGCCCACCAACCGGGCCCGTGGCCGATGAAGTTGACGTTGGGGAACTCCTGGAGGCAGGCCTCCAGGCGCGGCAGGCCCACCTCGTCCCAGCACAAGGCCGGGTCGCTGTGAAAGAGCAGCGGCAGCCCCAACTCGTTGCACCTGGCGTATATCTGCTTGTGCAGCGGGTCGTCGAAGGCCAGGCCGTTCTTTAACTCGCCAAAGCCCCTGACATCGTGGGTGGCGGCCCAGTGGTCCATCAGTTTGAGGCACGCGCCGTTGCGCGGATCGGGCGAGATGAACAATATCAGCCGCTCGGGATAGCTCTGGTATGCCGCGAAGGCTTCCTCGTGAATGAACCCTCGGTTGGCGACCTCCGGGCTCTCGCAGGGCAGCAAACAGGACTGGTCAACACCCTCCCGGTTCATCCGGTCAATGAGTTGCTCGACGGTCAAGGGCGGCGCATCGCCGGGTAATCGGCCGGTAACGTGTAAGTGCGTGTGAATGTCAATCATAGTTATGACTCTCCCTTCGAATACTGGTCAGAGCTTCCCGTAGTTGTGGGCCTCGTCGTACATCGCAATTATGCTCTCCACGGATGTGACCGCCTGGATATTGTGACAGGGGGCCAGGATGTAGCCGGTGCCATCGCTGGCCAGGGCGTCAATAGCGTGGCGGACCTCGGCGCGGACCTCCTCGGGGCTGCCGAAGGGGAGTATCTCCTGGTTGTCAATGGCGCCGTGGAAGCAGATATCCTGGCCGAAATCGCGCTTTAGCCCCTCCATCTCCATACCCGGACATTGGGGCTGGATTGGGTTGAGGCTGTCAATGCCCATCTCCACCAGGTCGGGCAGCAGCGGCCGGATCGCCCCGTCATCGTGATGAAAGACCTTGATGCCGAAGCTGTGACATAGGTCAATAAAGCGCTGGATCTGCGGGCGATAGAAGGTACGAAAGGTCTCCAGGCTGATCAGCGGGCCGGTCTGGCTGCCGAAGTCGTCGGTCACCTGGGAGACGTCAATCAGGCCCGGGCAGGTCTCGAATATCCGCAGGTGATACTCGTAGAAGAAGTCGCTGATGCGCTTGATGATGTGGTGGGTCAACTCGGCATCGTCATGGGGGTCCATCAGTGACTGTGCCAGGCCCCGCAGAAGGTTGTGCTGGTAAAAGGGCGTCATATAGCCGGCCATTACTGCCTGCTTTTCGCGGGCGGCTTGCGCGGCGGCGGGCATCTCTGAATAGTCGAACCAGTCAGCGCTGGGCCACTGATACCGCTCGACATCATCAATCGTCTCGGCCTCAGCCAGGGGGTAGAAATACTGCTCCATGTAGACGCCGCTGCCGTAGTCCATCTTTCGGTGGCACATGCCCCAGTAGTTGACTGTTTCGCCCTCCGGCATCTCAGGCAAGGGTGGACCCACGTATTCCGGCCGGAGGTTAGCGATACCGTCAATGTGCAAAAGCGAGTGGAGATCGGCGTCCACACCGAAGTGCTGGCGCAGTTTCTCCCAGACCTCGCCCGTCGCCCAGATATCGGTGGGGACGCGGTCGGGTTTCTGCAGATTCATTGCGGCCAGGACACGTTCGCGTGAGTTCATAATACCCCTGACATGTGCTGATGCTCTGGGTGGTTCGTCCTACCAGCAAGCTTTGACCGCCTGACCGCTCAATCTACGTGGAAGACTTCCTCAATGCTCGTCCACCACTCGCCCCCTTCTTCGCGCGACTTGCCATCCAGAGGTACCTGCATCGGGTCCATCCACTCCCACCATTCCTGCGTATTGGGGTTAGCAGCGATCCTGGCCATGTCCGCCTCGTAGTCGTCCCCGATATACTCGAAGTAGCTGCAGAGCATGCCCTCGTGGTAGAAGATGGTATAGTTG
>CAYNMY010000146.1:0-5770 GCA_964398275.1 uncultured Armatimonadia bacterium
CCAGGCTGGCCGAAACCGGCTGTGACGTGGTGATGACCGTCGCGCCGCTGCAGCACTGGGACAAGCGTGGCCGAACCCGCGACGGCGACATCTGGGTGCCGGAGTACGACTACGCCACCCGGAAGTTTAGCCAGGAGGTTGCCTAGATATACTCGGAGAACGGCGCGCTGTACGTGACCCGCACCGCTATTCTCCGCGAGCACAATAACCGGCTGGGGGGCGAGGTGCGGGTGATTGTCATGGACCCGGTGCGCTCGATTGACATTGACACCACCGAAGACCTGGCCCTGGCCGAAGAGATAATGCTGGCTCTAAATCCAACTGCTCACACTTAGGGAAGCGAGATCATGCTTGAGCGCATAACGCACCTGCAGATTGGCGACCGCCGGGTCGGCCCCGGCGAGCCGACTTACATCATCGTCGAGGCGGGCATCAATCACAATGGCAGTCCGCGCATCGCCCGGCAACTCATTGACGCTGCCGCCGACGCCGGAGCTGATGCCATCAAGTTCCAGAAGCGCGACCTGCGCATGCAATACTCCCCGGAGCTGCTGGCGAACCTGGCCGAGGCTGACAAGGAGCTGCAGTTTCTGGTCCCCTTTCTCGAGGAGGCCGAGCTGTCCGATGAGGTCTTCCGCAGCCTGGCCAAGCATGCCCGCGAGCGGGGCCTGGAGTTCCTGTGCACACCGTGGGACGAGGCCAGCGCGGACTTCCTCGAAGCGCTCGAGGTGCCCGCGTACAAGGTGTCCTCGGCCGACCTGACCAACATCTTTCTACTCGAGCACCTCGTGACGACCGGCAAGCCGCTGATTCTGTCCACCGGAATGTCGCGCTGGCAGGAAATCGAGTACGCGGCCAACTTCCTGCGCGAGCACGACGTGCAGTTCGCCTTCCTGCACTGTCAGTCCACCTACCCGGCGGCGTTCAAAGACGTCAACCTGCGCTTTATGCGGCGGCTGGCCGAACTGGGCGTACCCGTTGGCTACTCCGGCCACGAGCGGGGCATCGCCGTCTCCACAGTAGCCGCTGCTCTGGGGGCGTGCATCATCGAGCGGCACATCACGCTCGACCGCACCATGCCCGGGCCCGACCACGCCGCCAGCCTCGAGCCCCCGGGCTTGCAGAAGCAGGTCCGCGACATCCGCAACATGGAAGCGGCACTCGGTAGTCAGCAACGGCCTCTGTCGCGCGGCGAAGTCCTCAACCGTCACGCGCTGCGCAAAAGCCTGGTCGCCGCCCAGAACATCCCCGCCGGCACCGTGATTACCCGCGAGATGCTCGCCGCGCTCGGACCGGGCAGCGGCATCAGCCCCCAGCGCTACCAGGAGTTGGTCGGCAAAAAGGCCCCGCGCGATATCCCCCAGGGCGAGCAGTTCCACGAGTCGGACATAACCGGGGCGACGCCCCAGCAGATATCCGCCGCTTTCCCCCGGCGTTGGGGCCCGGTGGTGCGTTACCGCGATGCCGCCGCGCTGGCTCAGTGGCAGCCGGACGTGCTCGAGTTCCACCTCACTGATACGGACCTGGAGCACTTCCCCCAGGATTTGGGGCAGTTCGAGCCGGAGCTTATCGTCCACGCCCCGGAGTATCGCCACGGCCAGCTTCTCGACCTGTGCAGTACGGATGAGTCGGTACGCCAGGCGGGGCTGGAGCTTATTGCCGATACCTGCGAAGCGGCCCGGCGGCTGGCGGAGCACTTCCCCAACCAGGACGGTCCGGTCAAGGTCATCGTCCACGCCGGCGGGATGAGCTTCGACGGCCCGCTCGACGATAACACGGAGCTGATCGAGAATCTCGCCCGGTCAATGGCAGTCCTGCGGCGCGAACAGGGCGTAGAGCTGCTGCTGGAGAACCTGCCGCCCTTCCCCTGGTACTTCGGTGGCCAGTGGTACGGCAACGTCTTTATGGACCCGCAGGAGATTGCCGACTTCTGCCAGGCCCACGGCGGGCGTATCTGCTTCGACCTCTCGCACGCCACGCTCTGGTGCAATCACGTCGGCGCGGACATCCTCGAGTATATCCGCACGATCAAGCCGTGGATCGCCCACCTGCACATTGCCGACAGCTCCGGCGTTGATGGCGAGGCGCTTCAGATCGGCGAGGGCGAAACCGATTTCGTCACGGTGATGGCGGAACTGGCCGACGTGGACGCAGCGCTCATCCCCGAAGTCTGGCTGGGTCACCAACTGGGCGGCGAACCGTTCCTCGTCGCCCTCCAGCGTCTAGCAGGGGCGATCGAGACAGACTGAAGCCCGGGCACCTGCGGGTTGAACATCAATCGAGGATCGTACAGACGCCGGCATCGCTCCGGGGACTGAATTGTCTGCGTACGTAACAGACCTGTTCCCCCAAGTCAGTATTCTCAATTGCAGGTCAACCAGGCCAGCAAGGCGGCAGCCATCTCCGGGTCACCATTTCGTGAGTTAAGCGGATCGAAGGCACAGTAGCGAACCGCATCTGCCCGCGCAGAAACTTCCACGGGCCATTGACTTCCGTCGGTGGCTATACCCCAGCGTAGCGTGTGAGCATCCTCAAAGCAGTCCACACGGATGATTTCAACAGCGACGCGCCGGCGCACGCCATCAGCACCCACAATCCCGACAATAGGCTCCGACCTGGGCCAGAACCGTCGCGGGTGGTTGAGGTACTCGCCGGTGCCGCTCTGTGACCAGTATTCGGGGCCGTAGCCGTTCAACCCATACATGATGGCCGAAGCAGGCTCGACACCTAGCACCCCATAGTTTCTGGACTCCCATAGCAGTAGTGGCGTGCCCGGGCGCACGCGGTTGATGGCACGACGGAACTTCTCGAAAACCATCTTGTTCATGAGGCTGACGCGAAATCTGTGGAAGTCCGGCGTCAGGCTCTGCTTGCCCTCCCCACCAAAGCCAATGATGACTCGCTCCGGTTCAAGCTCATATCCATACTGGTCGGCAAACGCCGCCTTACACTGCGGGCAAAAACAGCCCCACGTTTTCCAGGAACGGCATCTGAGTTGAAACTCGTCGAGGCCAACACAGCTTATATATGGATACCTACTCAGTACTTCCTCGACAACGTCGGTCAAAGTATCGTAGTACTCCGCGCCGCTGAGGGGACAGGGCCGCAGCCCGCGGGTACCATCCTGCAATACCTGCCGTTGCTCTTGGGGCAGCGGGGCTGTGTCACGCCAAAAGATATTGGCCCAGACTGCGATATCGAACTTCTTGGCGGCAGCAATAAGCCGGGGTAAGTAGTCCACATAGACGTTTTCAACGGGGACTGTCTCACCGTTCACTTCTCTTTCAGCAATCGTAAATCGTGAGTCGTACAGAGCGAACGTGTTGGGCTTGCGAAAACGCGAAACATTCAGTGAAACGGTATTCGCGCCTATCTGGTGAGCCCACTGGACAACCGCCTCCGGCCCGATGCGCGGCACATCGCCCACATGCAGATAAAGCACCTTGGGCACCCGCGGCACGCCCACGGGGGCAATGCGCTCTCGGTGTTTCCACGAGGGAAACGAAGCGAAACAGTCGCGAATGACGTTGGGGACTTCAGGCCCGCCCCGTTCGGGTGTCGTGTGCACGTACGCAAAGATAGCCATTCCGTGAGCATTGTGCCGGGCGCACAGCTCCGCGGTCCGGCGAAGCTCTGCGTATCCACCTTCTTGCATAGCATGGGGATAAAGGATTGGTACGTAGTAGTAGTCTTTGCCAACGTGCAGCAGTTCTGCGGCACTCGGACCCCCGCCGGTGAAGGCGCTTCTGCCCAGCGCAAGCACTCGCGACCGACGAAGCAGGAGGGGAAGCTCCGCAAGCTCGCGGGAGCTGAGCACTCGGTCCGGTAGCACCACCGCACATCCACGGGGAACATCCTGAATATCGTCAATTATACGAACAGTGCCACAGGGCTGAAGAGCTGACAGCCACGCCTCTGCGCCCGGTCCCCTAATAACGGCTACGTCGAGTTCCGCAGCCGGACCGGCGGTCGTAGCAATCGCCACTACCATAACTGCTGTTATTCCCGCATAACATCGCTTCATTTGCATACCTCCTGGCAGTAATAGCAGCCGCAAGCTGGCGCCATCGGCTTTCACACCGGCACGGAGTTCCTGCCTGAGGCGAGCACTCCCATCACACCTCCACGGCTAGTCGCAAGCACGCGCCCATGCCACAGCTTAGCAGGCCAAGCACAAGCTACGATGTCGCACTACTCAACAGCGGTCTTATCGCCGGGAATATGCGGGCACTTGATGAAGATGATGCGGGTGTCGCCGTCGGTGTCGTTGACGATGTTATGCGCCTCGCCCGGCTCCAGGCGGAAGACGTCGCCCGCGGTGACCCGATGCTGCTCCCCGTCCACCACCATCAGCGGCGTGCCACTCTCGAAGTAGAAGGTCTCCTCGACTTCAGCGTGCTTGTGCGCGCCCAGCTCCTGGCCGGGCTGGAAGACAATCACACCCCATTCGAACCGCGGCCCGCGCAGAAAGTACTTGGGCCCGTGGTCACCAAACCGAAATTCACATTCGTACTCGTTGACTGTTTCCATAGCAGCCTCCCTGGGTAAGAATCTCGCGGCACGAGCATTGTCCAGACTAACATTATCCCGCTATGCGAGGGGCATCTTTGCCCCAACCCTCACCGCGGTAGGAGCGACATTCCTGTCGCGACGGCTATCAGGGCACCCTTCGACTATCTCGGGGCGTACTCAACGTCCCTGCCACACCCGAGACAATCGCGACAAGAATGTCGCTCCTACCTCTGGTTGGCCTGTTGAATCCCCAGATAACACAACTTCGCAGCTTCTCCGCACAAGCTGTTAAGAATCTCTGCCTTACAGCGCCCGCCGCAGGAGGTCCCGCAGGTCCGGCTCGGTCACCTCGCGCGGATTGTGCTTGCTCGAGCTGGAAGAGATAGTCGGGTCAATCATCGCGTCCAGGTCGACCTCGGTAATGCCCAGTTCCGACAGCGTCGTGCCGATCTGGAGCTCCTCGGCCAGCTCGACCCCCCACTGGTGAAGCTGCCGGGCGGCGGCTTCGTCGTCGGGATCGGTGGTGATCTCCAGCATCCGGGCGGCCCCAGCGTACTTCTCCCGCGCGGCGGCCATATTAAACTCGATGACATGCGCCAGCAGCAGCCCGCAGACGCGCCCGTGCGGCTGGCTGGTGGCCGCTCCGACCGGGTGGGCCAGGCCGTGGACCAGCCCCAGCCGCGAGCTGGCAAAGGCCATCCCCGCCAGCAGGCTGCCCAGGGACATATGCTCACGGGTTGCCAGGTCCGAGCCGTCGTGATAGGCAGTGCGCAGGGACCCGCCAATGCGTACGAGCGCCTCGGCAGCCAGCTCATCGGTAACGAGATTGGCGCCCGTAGAGGTATAGGCTTCCAGCGCCTGGACGAAGGCATCCATACCAGCGTGGGCGGTGGCCGCGGGCGGGGCGGTCAGCGTGAGTTGGGGGTCTACGATCGCAACCTTCGGGATGATACCGTCGCCGCGGATGCTCGCCTTGACGCCGCGCTCGTGGTCGCTGAGCACGGCATTGGGCGTGACCTCGGTACCGGTACCGGAGGTTGTCGGCGCGGCGATGATCGGAAGGCCGGGTTCGGTGATCTCGCGGCCCTGGTGGTAATCGGCCACCGTCCCGGGCGCATTAGCCAGCGCCCCGATTGCCTTGCCCACGTCGAGGCTGCTGCCCCCGCCGACGGCGACCACTACATCGCAGCCGGCCTCGCGCAGCATCTCCCGTCCCAGCTCGACGGTGACCAGAGACGGCTCAGGTTCAACGCCCTCA
>CAYNMY010000147.1:0-5745 GCA_964398275.1 uncultured Armatimonadia bacterium
CAGCGCTTTGGGCGCCACCGAACCGGCCGAGGTCCACCGGGCCCGGCAGGATTTGGGCGGTCATGGTCTGGTGGGCGGGGGCGAGGTCGGCCCAGCTCATAGCGGAGGGGGTGGCCATCTGCCGGAAGCCCAGGGCCAGGGCAACCAGCAGTACGCCGGCTGTCACCATCGCTCCCAAGCGCCAGGCAGGCACCGGCCGGGGGCCGAGTGTGACGACCTTGCCCGCGACTGAGTCTATCTCGTCCAGTCGGCGGCGCACTCTCTTCCACAGCCCCGCCGGTACCTTTGCCGGTTCTTCGTCGTAGCAGCCCACACATACCTTGAGCGCGTACAATTGCCCGATCTGTTGGCAACACGAATCGCAGGCCACGATGTGCTGCGCCAGCTCGCGTTGCTGACTGGCGGGCAGTTCGCCGTCAACCAGGGCCGACAGCTTCTCCGGTGTAATTGGGCAGTGGTCGGACATATTCCCCGGACCTCACAGGTAGCCGTGCTTTTCGGCGTACTCTTTGAGATGAGCGGCCAGGATCCGCCGGCCGCGGCAGATGCGACTGCGCACGGTGCCCAGCGGCACCTTCAGCACCTCGGAGACTTCTCGGTAACTGAGTCCCAGGATATCACAAAGTATGATTGCGCTACGAAACTCTTCCGGCACTTGCTCGAGCGCCTCCTGAACCGGCGCATCAAGCTGCTGATTGAGAACCATTGCTTCAGGCGCAGGCTCATCAGACTTGTGCCAGGGGCGCGGCGGGCTACCCTCGCCCTGGTCGGCTTCCCAGGTTATCGTCCTGGGCTGGCGCAATTCCTTGCGTACCTGGCTGATGTGCGTGGTGGCAACTACCTTGAGCATCCACGCCCGGAAATTAGTGCCTGACTCGAACTGGTCAAAGGATATGTATGCCTTGATCAGCGCTTCCTGAGCTACGTCTTCGGCATCGCTGAGGCTGTTAGTGAGCCGTCGAGCGGCATTGAAGATGTCCCGCTGGTACCGGCGTGCCAGCCGCTCGAATTCCCGCCTCCGGTTGCCACCTGGTTGTCTACGGTTGAGTACGGCCAATGACACTCTCTCCACCGGCCCGGCGGCAATGCGCAGCCGATTTCCGTATCTAGAAACGCTGCAGCATCACTGGATAGTTCCCAGCCGGGCCAAAGTAATCGGCAAGTTATTACTACGACGAATTTGATGGCCAGCGCTCCACCCGGCTGGTGCTAGTTCTTAGCCCAGCGATGGATCAATGCGCGGAACGGCTCGCGTATCCGGCGGAAGATCCGCTCGCCCAGGCTGCGTCGTTCGAGGAATTCTCGCTCCTGCTCGGTGAGTTGGTGGGGGGCGATTACGCGCTTGAGCTTGTAGACACCGCGCCAGTCATCATCGCATAGCGCAGGGAATAGCAGCGCCGCCAGGGGATTGGAGCCGGTCATAATAGCGCTGGTAAAGTCAACGATTACCGGCTGACCGTCATCGGTGATGAGTATGTTGTTCAGATTGTGCAGGTCGCCATGGGCAATGCCCCGGCGGTGCAGGGTCTCGACAAGGTGAGAGAGCAGCTCAAAAAACCCCGGAGGGATCTCGTCGGGGCTGATTTCGGTGACGCTCCTGGCCGGTACATGCTGAAGAATCAACGCATACGGGTCGAGAGTCCCATAGTAGCGTGGTATGCCCAACAGGCCGTCCAGCCGTTCGTAGGCGGCCTTCTCGCGGTAGATGAGGAAGCGGCCCAGCAGGCGGCCGAATAGCGATTTGCCGCTGTGGTAGTCTTTTACCACCAGGTCGCTGCCGTTCAGAGATATCCATTTTACCTCCGGCCGGGCCTGGCGTGCCGGCCGTACCACCTCGGTAGTATGGTCGGCCAAGTTTTGGCGGCTCAGTCCCTGCACACTCATTGTTCTGGGTTGGCACTCAGAATTGGTTTGCCCACCGGCCAGATCAAGGCCCCTTCGGTTCCGGGGTATTGACGCCAGCAGGAATGTGGCCCGCCTCTAGCCCCCTTGAATCAGGCTTTGCAGGTAGGCCAGGTCAGCGGCAAGCGCCCCCCGTTTCTCGTCGCCTTCGGCCCAGGAGAACTCTACCGCTATGCACCCATTATACCCTATCTTCTTGAGCTGTCGGACCAGCGGCGCGTAATCTATTGCGCCCCCGGAGAGTGCCACGCGCTCGATCTCGCCTTCGCTAGTCATCGTTCTGTAGTTCTGCGCGTGCATGTGGGCGATGTAGGGCAGGACCATCTGCATCCGCTCAAGAGGGGTTTCTTTTTCGGTATGCGTGGCTACCTGGTAGTTGAGGCGGAAATTATCGCAGTCCACCTCTTCCGCGAGGCGCTGGGCGGTCGGGGCAGTGTCGGTTAGCGTTCCCCCATGCATCTCCGCGACGAAGGTGATGCCCAGCTTCGCCGCCTGCTCACAAGCCTCCTGGATGTCCTGGATGGTTGCTTTCCAGACTGTTTCCTTCGCCTTGGCCGATCCCACATCCGAGGCCCATACACGCACCAGGGGCGTGCCCAGGCAGCGAGCCGTGTGCAGGGCATCCTGAAGTTCGATCTTGTCCTCAATGCGCTCGTTGGTAGTCCCGAAGCGCAGATAGGAGCCCAGCACCGGCGTGGTCAGGCCGCGTTGCTCGGTCATCCGGCGGACCGCGTGCACGCGGTTCTCATCGAACTGCTCGGAGATGTGCGGCTCACGGCCCCACACCTCTACTCCAGCAAAGCCCAGGTCGGCTGCGACATCCAGCACATAATCCAGCAGCCGGTCGCGGTAGGCGATTGTGCATAAGATTACTTTAATGTCGCTGCTTTGCCCCGAAGCCATTGGCTATACACACTCTCTGCGCCCAGGGAGGGACGTACTGGGTTGATTACTATTATCCTATCTCTACCGGCTCGGCTCGGTCAACCGATTCGTGAACGGCCGCCACGATTTCGACATTGTGCACCGCTTCTTCCAGCGAGACCAAGGGCGTCTCGCCCGTGAGCAGGCAGTGGACGAAGTGACGGATACTCTCAATAGCGAACCCGCACGGTACCCCGTGTGAGTCCACCACGACTAGCGGATTGGGCCACTCGGCCGCTTCGTGAGTGTACTTCTGCGAGCTGAGGTTATGACTGCAATCGGCGTACATCGTCCCTGCCGACCCGACCAGCTCGACTTGAAAGTCAATAACCGCAGGCATAGCATCGCCCAAAATCCAGCAGTTGTCAAGGTGAACTACCGCGCCACTGCTAAATTCAAGGATGCTGTGGAAGAAGTCGGGCGTGTTCAGGCCCATCCCCGTCAAGACCCCGCTGCGCGCCACTGCGTAGACCCGGGTGACCCTATCCTGAAGCAGCCAGCAAGCCAGGTCGCTGACGTGCGAGCCCAGCCACCAGGCCACCGTGGTCTGTCCGCCCCAACTCAGCAGCTCGGTCGGCACCCACAGGCGATTGCTTAGCCGGAGCGAGGCCATCTTGACTTCGCCCAGCTCCCCGGCGTCAATGGCTTCCTTCATCGCGATGATGGTGGGATTCCAACGATTGTGGAAGTCCAGCATAAAGGTGACCCCGGCGTCGCGTACGGCGTCAGCAATATCCAGCGCCTCATCGAGGCTGGTGGCCATCGGTTTCTCCAGCAGGATGTGCTTGCCGGCCTGGGCTGCGGCTACCGCAATATCGTGGTGGAGGAAATCCGGGGTGACCACCGATACCGCCTCAATATCGTCCCGCGCCAGCAGCTCCTGGTAGTCGGTAGTCGCGAACTCGATCCCATACTCCTTAGCACGGTCATCCAGTAGCTCTTCATTCATATCGCATATCCCGGCGATGCGCACTCCGGGCTCATCGGTGTAGGTCTTCAGATGCCACTCGCCCCAGGTGCCCAACCCGATCACGCCCACTGCGAGTTTTTGCTGTGCCATGCTAGTCGCCTCCCGTAGGATTACTCGTTGGTCAGGTCATCGCGCTCGACAACCACATCACCCTTGCGATTATAAAGGGTTCTTTGCCGGCTTGTCAACGGGTTGGGGCAGCCGGCGGCGTGCCCGGGGGGAAAGCTGGCCGAAAACGGAGGGCGGGGGGACGGTCAACTTGTGCCCAGACCTCATGCTGCTGGCGACGCGTGGATCGTCCGTCGGCGCTAGGGCGGGAACGGCGGACCTTCAGCGGTGGTAAAGGTGAAGGGGCTGCTGTAAATCCAGCCGGTACGGTACTGGCCGTTGATGTAGCAGATCGGTTGCGCTTCGCCGAGCTTCCGGCTGCCTACGACCCACCAGTATCTCGTGCTGCCGGCGAGGGCGGAGCTGACAGCTCGATGGGTAAGCACTGTCCGGGCACTCGAGTAGATGGTTTGGCTCTGGTACACCGCGGGCCCGCTCAGGAGCGGATTGTTGTAGACTTCCACCTGGTACTGGTCGGCGCCGGCCGAAGGCACCCATTCGAAGGTTAGGTCCGTGGGATTAACCGATGTGCTGCCATTAAATGGCGAGATGAGCGCCGGCGAAACGAAGTAGGTGACCGGCCCGATGGCCTGACTGGGTTCGCCGAGGGCATCGAGTGGATCAACCTGGAACTCGGGAGCTACCTGGGCCGGCGAGGCCATCGGCACAACCGGGCGGATGGGGTCTACGACGCGGCGCAACTTGTAGAAGTAAGTCTCGCCCGGGACTAACGGCGGATCGTTGTAGGTAATCTGCACCTGGCTGTCTGCCATGTCACCACTATAGTCCCGAAAGCTGAAGGAGGTGTTGAAGGCAACGCCGTAACGGGCGCGGGGATCATCTTCGTAGGAGTCAAGCCACGCCGCGCTGGTCGCGCTGACGATATTCTCCGGTTCGGCCAGCAGGCCTGGGGTCGGGCCCCGGTAGAACAACCAGGCATGAATCTGGTCTGTCGTCGGCAGAGAGCTGCGCGTCACATTGACTCTGATGAAGGGCGTCCCGCCGGGCTGGGCCTGCCCTACTTGCGCGGGAGCTGACACAGAATTGTCGAAAGACGAACCCGGAGTCACGTCACCACCACCGCACCCGACCAGCGCGGCGAAACTTGCCACCACTGCTGCCAGCACCATTGCCGGTCCAATTACTGGGCAAAGCCGTCTGCTGCTGCTCATTCTGCGGTACCTCCTTGCTCGACCCGGGGCGGGGGCGTGCGCCAGGTCAGCCGCTCGCTGAACTGCCAGTTCATATCAAAGAAGCCTGCACACCGGTAGAGATTGGCATTGTCGTAGTCGTACTCGTCGGCGGCGAAGATGATGAAGTCGGGCAGCAGGTCGAACTTGTGGTTGATCGGCAGGCGTTGGCCGTAGTACTCGCCCGAGTAGATCGCGACATATCGGTCTGGCGCGGCGGGGTTGGGGTAACACATCACCAGACCCAGCCTATCACCCTCATAGGTTTCATCGCCTACCGTGTAGCAGTGATCGCCGATGCTCATCGGAAGCAGGTCAGCAATCTGCGCCAGCACGGAGTTGGTCTGCGGCGTGCCAAAGAGGACCACGTTATTCTGGTTCAGCATCTCCTGCGTTGCGGCAGTGTCATCAACAATGCGTGGCCAGCCATCGCCGAATGCCTGCCACTCTTCCGCCCACCGCTGCACGTTTGCTTCGAGGCGCGCGCACTGCTCTTTGTTGCCCGTGGTGCCACGGACGACGACGAAGGCTGTGTCAAAGACCTCCTCAACCGGCCCGCACAGGCCCTTGCGCTTGCGTAGACCCAGGTCGTAGACGGCGGCATCTGCCACCCAGATGTGCAGGTCGCCGTTAACGATGGGCCGGGGCCCG
>CAYNMY010000148.1:0-5715 GCA_964398275.1 uncultured Armatimonadia bacterium
CTGTGCCACCCTATCCGGCGCGAACTGGGCTTGCAGCACTTTCCGGGCCCACTGCGGGTCGGGTTCGCTGCGCTCGCAGGCCTGCCGGATCTGGTCGGCGAGCAGCGGGGGATCAATCTCCTCCCAGGTCGCTCCGGTATCGCCGAAGTTAGCCGCGATAGCGTCATTGACATTGTCAGGGGTGACCAGTCCAAACAGGCCCGCGACCCCCAGGCCGATTACCTTGCAATTGCCGGCCAGAGCTTCCAGTGCACAATATCCGGCGCCGACTACTATTTCGGCGGAGGAAATGAACTGCTCCGGGTGGGCGGTCGCGCCCACCACTTCAATGACCTGCCGCCGGAGCCGGCGATTGAGTTGACCGGCCTTACGTCGGACCGGCTTGAGCTGCGAACCGGTGCCCACGACAGTGAGCAGCATATTGCCGAACTGCGGCAGCAACAGAGCGATGGCCTCCACCAGGTCCAGGGCGACGCTCCCTTTGGTCCTGGTTAGCCGACCCAGATACAGCACCCGGGTAGTATCATCGTCCCGCTCACCGGGCCGAAATCGGTCGAGGTCTACCGGCAGCCGGATGAGCCGGAGCTTGTCGGCCAGGGCGGGGTACCTGGCGGCGTAGGTTTGCCGGGCATTCTCGCTGAGCACCACGAGGGAGCGGGCATATTCCACTGCTGCCATGCACCGTGTCAGGTCGGTGATGCTATGCAGGTTCATCACCAGAGGAATACCCTCGCGCTTGCAGGCGGGCAGGGCATGCCGCGCACAGCGAGTCGTCTGGGTATTTACCAGGTCAATTCTCTCGCGCCGGATGAGGGCCCCGATCCTACGCGCCGCCCAGCCGGCCACAGGCGGATGCCACGAGGACTTCTTGCCCAGTGCTGCCTCCAGTCCAGCCGAGCCGGTGCCCGGCCGGATCATCAGCGCACACCCGTGCCCCCGCCGCTCGAGCGCGGGCAGCAAGGTACGCAGGTAAGTCGTACCTCCGCCCAGACGCGCGTTTCGTTGCACAAACAGTATCCGCATATTCGTATTCGTACTCACTATCACGAGGCTCCTCCGGCCAGGAGCCGAACAAGAGCGAGATCAACCGTGCACCCCAGTCTCCCCGGGGACCTACAGCCACGGTTCATATATCTCCCAGAGGCGCTCGGAAAAGCTAACCGGCCCGTACTTGCGCACGCATTCTTGCCGGGCGCGCGCGCCCATCTTTGCCGCCTCCGACTGGTGGTCTAGGACCCACTTGATGCGGTCGGCCAGCAGCCGATGATTCCTCGGCGCCACCAGCAGCCCGGTCTGCCCGTCTTCGAGAATGACCGACGGCCCCCCGGCATCCGTGGATATGATCGGCACGGCGCAGGCCATGGCCTCTTTGAGGGCAATACCGTCGGCCTCGCGCAGCGAAGGCAGGACGAAGACATCCAGCAGGTTCATACAGGCGGGGATGTCATCGCGATAGCCGGCGAACGTTACCCGCTCGGCAATGCTCAGATCACTGGCCAAGCGCTCTAGGTCAGCGCGTTGCCGCCCCTCGCCGACCAGAAGCAGCCACAGGTCATCGCGATTGCTTGCGAGCTGCTCAAAGGCGCGCAGCAGATACTGAATCCCCTTCACGCTGGCCAGCCGCCCGACGAAGCCGACCACAAAGGCCGACTCCGGAATACCGAGCTGGGCGCGCAGTTCAGGGTCAGGCTCAGCAGGCTGGAATTGGCGGGGCTCCACACAATTGGGCAGACAGTGCACGACCGCTTCGTCGTACCCACAGTGGCGCTGATAGAAATCGGCCATGTAGCTGTTCAGCACGATTACCTGGTCCACATACCGGCGCATCAGCCGGCTCATTACCGCCCGATGCAGGCCCAGGCGCAGATCGTGATGATGCACGAAGTGGTACGGCACACCGGCGGCGCGGGCGGCTCGGCCGGCATGAACGTGGGTGCTGAAGCCGTGACTGTGCACTATGCGCGGGCTGGCGCGACGAAGCTGGGCCGCGAGTGCGCGGGTAGTGGCCCACCGATAGATGTGCTTATCCAGACCCAGCGAGCGCCGGGGCACAGGTAGCCCTTGCAGACGGGGACTCGGATCGCCGCCAATAATTGCCCAGACCTGGCAGCTCACCCCCCGCTCGTGCAGTGCCTGCACGGCGGAGGCGGTCACGCCATCCGTACCCGGGAGGCCAAAGCAGGTCAGCACCATTACCACATCAACCTGGGACATCAGGGCAACTTCTCCTGGTCACAGCGCACGTTTCCTCCCCCCGGCCCGCTCCCGCCCACCGTCAGCAGATACGCCGGCCTGGCAGATGCAATTCACCGAGGACCCCAGCGAAGGATACCACCCAGCGAGAGTCGTTGTCAATTCCTCCGCGCACTCGCGCCGGAAGGGGTTTTGCCTGGTAACTGTCAACTGGCCAGAAGGCCCTTTTCAGACTGGTTCGCTCGCCCGGGAACAAATCTGAGGAGGGCGGGCGTTGTGTTGACATAGAAAAGCTAAACGGCGTAGACTCCTGGCTGCACGCGTGATTTTCCGGCGACCGCCCGGTGGTCGCAGCACCCATTGACTAAACCAGTAGCCCCAGATTCCCAGTAGATTGCTGACGAGTGGAGGTGGACTCGCATAGCTACCGTACTTAGAACCGAGAACCTGGCGAAGATCTACACTCACGATATGGAGGGCAACCCGGTCGGCCTGATTGATTTGAGTCTGGAGGTGGCCGAGGGCCAGATTTTCGGGCTGGTCGGGCCGAATGGTTCAGGTAAGACTACCACCCTCAAACTCCTGCTCGGCCTGGTCTTTCCCACCTCGGGGACCGGCGAGGTCTTCGGTTATCCCCTGGGCAGTCCCATCTACAAGGAGCGCATTGGCTTCGTCCCCGAAGGCCCCTACTTCTATGACTACCTCAACGCCGTGGAGCTGCTGCGCTTTTACGGCAGTCTCTTCGGACTGGGAGGGGCCAGGCTGCGGGAGCGCATCGAATCCCTGTTGAAGCTAGTCGGGATGTGGGACCGCCGTGACCGAAAGGTGGTCAACTACTCTCGCGGCATGCTCCAGCGTATTGGGCTGGCCCAGGCGCTCATCAACGAGCCTGACCTGGTCTTTATGGATGAGCCCACCGCCGGTTTGGACCCCATCGGAGCCATCCAGATCCGCGAAGTTATCAGACGACTGCGCGACGATGGCAAGACCGTCTTCCTCTGTTCTCACCTACTCAAGGAGATGGAGCTACTGTGCGACTCCGTGGCAATCCTGGACCGAGGCGTGGTCTGCCGCGCCGGAACGATGACAGAATTGCTGACCGGTGAAGACAGCCACTATGTAGCGACATTCCGCGGACTGGCCGAAGCCTCCTTGCAGCAACTCCAGTCCCTGGCTATGTCGGTGGAGCAGAACGAGGAGGGGTACACCGCCAGCTTCCGCGACCAGAACTCCGCCGTCACCGCCGCCCAGACGTTGGCCGGGAGTGGGGTGGAATTGGTGGCGCTGCAGCCCTACCGACTATCACTTGAAGAGGTCTTTATTGACGCCGTAGGAGGTATGCCCGAATGAAAGCAATCTGGTGCATTGCCAAGGCGACCTTTCACGAAGCGTGGCGCCGCCGCTTCCTAAACGGCATCCTGGTCTTTGCCATTCTGATTATCGGCTCATCGTGGACCTTCACCTATCTGCAGCCCGGAGCCGAGTTGAAGATGCTGATTGACACCGGTCTGGGCGCGATCCGTTTCTTCGGCATGCTGATCGCCATATTCCTCGGCGTGCGGCTCATTCCCGACGAGCTGGAACGACAGACCATCCACACGCTCCTGGCCAAGCCGGTGACTCGAGGCCAGTTCATGCTGGGTAAGTTCTTCGGCGGCCTGGCCACTGTTTTTACCAATGTGGCCCTGATGGGCATCACCTTCTTCATTGTCTACGCCATTAAGGCCCCTCAATTCCAGAACGCGGCGGCGGAAGAGGGCCCCACCTACTCAATGCAGTTCATGAGCGCTAACATCGCCAAGGCTATTGGCTTGTGCTTCTTCGAGCTAGCCGTGCTGCTGGGCATTGCCATACTCGCCTCTATCCTGTTCTCGTGGATACTGGCGTCAATCTTCTCCTTCTTTATCTACTTCGTCGGGCAAATGGCCGACTTCCTCCGCGAACTGGCCAGCCCTGAACACGGCGCCGACCCCCTCTCCTCGATTGTGTTCAACGTGCTCTACCGCATCCTGCCCCACTTTGAGATATTTGACATCCGCGAGAAGATCCTCATGGACGATTTCGTTCCCTGGCCCCTGCTGGGGAATGTGACTGTGCAGGCGGTCATTTATGTCGTGGTGGTATTGATGCTGGGTTACCTGTTCTTCAATGAACGCGAGGTATGAACCCTAAAGCGGGAAAGGGCAAGCAGAAATGAGACGTTCGCGCAGCCATAAAGCGCTTATCTTAGGGATCGTGGCGCTGCTGATTGTCGGCTCGATTCCTCTCCGCGACCACATCCGATATGAGCGCCTCGTGTTGGGCATCCGCCGGCCGATGCCGTTGACCAAGATTGTTGACTTCGACCCCACAGCCATTACCGGTGTGATGATCGGGGCTATCCTGGGCGGCTTCCGCGAAATCGCCGCCTCCATGCTCTGGGTCAAGGTCCATACGCTGTGGAACGAGGGCAAAGGCACCTGGCTCAAGTGTCTCAACCTGATGCGCTCGGTGACTCTACTTGACCCCCATTGGATCGAGCCCTGGCGCACCACCGCTTGGCACATGGCTTACAACCTTTACGTAGAGACCGAGGATGCCGAGCAAAGAGCTATCTTGCTCGATAAGGGTATCTCTGCGCTCAAAGAAGGCATCTCCTGGAATCCCGAAGAGGACACCCTCTACGTCGAACTGGGCTGGACCTACTTCGACAAGCTCGATGACTACGAACAGGCCGCCAAGTGGTTCCGCAGTTGCCTCCAGTTTGAGCACCCCGCGTATGTTGACCGCTTGATCGCCCACGCTTACGAACGACTGCCCCACATCCCCAAGGCGCTTGACTGGTACGACTACTGCCTGAAGAGAAATCCTAGCGACGCGATCGCCAAGGGCGCGATCCTGACCATTCGCGAGCGGTACCTGGATGCGTGGCGGCTGATGGAAGTCGGCGACTACGATGCCTCTCTGGCGGCCCTCGAGCGACATCTGGCTGTGGACCCGGAAGACACCATCGGCCTGCACTTACGCGGGCATATCCAGGAACAGGCGGGGAACCTGGAAGAGGCACTCGCGGCGTGGCAGAAGGCCGCGGACAACTTCGTCCTCGACGATCTGGCCCGCCGCAAGGTTGCCGAGCTAAGCGTCGCACTGGGCAAGCCGGTACCGGCGGTTCCTTCGCATATCTTGCGCGAGCGCCATCCCGAGCAGATGGCTCCGGCCCGGCAGGTCCCCAGGCCGTAACCACCCTTCGCCGCCTGGTTGGCCCAGCCCACGGGCTACCCGCACCTGCACCCGTGGCATCACTGCTTACCCGTGGGCTACCCCAGTCACACTTGACAGCTCGCCGTACTGCCCGATAGAATAATCGTCAAGTGGGCGAGTAGCTCAGCTGGGAGAGCGCCTCCCTCGCACGGAGGAGGTCGAGGGTTCGAATCCCTTCTCGTCCACCACTTATCCCCCGCCCACGTGGAATGATGTGGGAGGGGCACCCTTGCCCAGTCAGGTCCTTGCTCTGTGGGAGGGGCACCCTTGCCCCGACCTTGC
>CAYNMY010000149.1:0-5702 GCA_964398275.1 uncultured Armatimonadia bacterium
TAATTCACCTGTGACCAGTGGGCTGAGGTGCGCAGCGACCAGGGGTACGGGTGGGAGAAGCAGGGCTTCGCTGGCTATACCGGCTTTGGCTGGTATCGGCAGGTCTTTACCCCGCCGGCCGACTTTGACCTGGATCATTTGCAACTCTATTTTGGCGCCGTAGACGAAGAGGCGTGGGTCTATATCAACGGTAAGCCGGCTTTCGAGCATAGCTCCAAGAGCACCGGCCAACCACGCACCGCTCTGTGGAAAGTTCCGTTCATGTTCGACGCCTGCGAGCACATCAAGCTGGGCGAGCCGAATACGCTGGCCGTCCGAGTGTACAATCAAGGGGCGATGGGCGGCGTTTGGAAACCTGTCTATCTGGTAGCGTCGGAGAATGAGCTGAACGTGTCCACGTTTAAGGTAGTGGGGCCCGGCAACTGGGGGCAAGCCAGCCTCCCGGGCTATACAATATCCAGCTTCAGCGTTCCCTATGGCCCATTGGGCAGCGGGGGCGGGGCGGCTCCCCTGTGCACCCGCGTGACTGACCTTGAGCCTGGACGCAATTACGTGTATCTGCGCTACTACGGCGGGGCGATTTGGGCGAAGCTCGGGGATGAGCAGGAGTTTACCCGCTACGATGCCCAGAACTGCGATGCCCGCATTGGCGCGTCGGCAGCACGGTACTCCACCGCCGGCAGTTACGAGGTCTACCTGGGATATATGGATGACGGCGAAGTGGAGGTCATTGTCCACGACGACCCCGATCGCGTGCTCATGAGCTACTACGACGGCCTTGTCATCCGCAGCGAACAGCAGGAGCGGGCGCGGATGCCGCAAGTCAAGGCGGAGACCAGAGCGGAGCTGCACGATGCCGAGCAATATGCCGATCTGGCATACGCGGCGCTGGCTGGTCCACTGAAAGAAGACTCCGTTTTCGACGGCAAGCGGGCCCAGCTTGAGGAGGTGGAGCGACAGACGGCCGAAGTCAAGCGGGCGCTGGCGGCGGCCGATGACCCGGACCAGCTTAACCTTGCTCGCCGGGGCATGACTAATCTGTCCCGCGAGATGTACAATCCGGTGTTCAATACCGGCCACGAATTGCGAAAAGTGAAAATCGCCGAGAAGCTCCCCGTCAAGCACAAGTACGGCATTGCTGAGCTTCGCGGGCTTCTGGGCAACGCCGATCTACCGACGGCTGAGCAAATGCGCAGGTGGTCGCAGGCGCTGGCCATGTCGCTGGACCGGGACGGCGATGGCCTGGTCACTTTCCCGTGGCCATGGATGAGCGACAAGCTCATGCCCACGCATATCGCCGTTCCCGACGAGACTGACCAACCGCTTACCACCTTCGCCGCTCCCGGGCAGTACGAGCCGCTCAGCTTCGCGGTCTTTGCTACCGAGGACCTGCCCAACTTGAAGGTCACGGTAGGTGCTCTGCGCTGCGGAGACAACGAACTGCACCCTGCGAACTTCGACGCATATAGCGTTGTGGTCTGGTGGATTGGTGAGCTGTGCGAGCACACCGAGGAGCCCATCAAGAACGGCGTGCGGCGGGCAGAGCTGCTGCTCAAGGATGCCTCGCTCATCAAGGCTCATATAGACAAGCCGCTGATGGACTACCCGGAGGCCCCCTATCTGAAGGACAGTACCACGCTCAAGCCGGTGGACCTGCCCGCTGGATTGCTGCGGCAGTTCTGGCTGACAATTCATATCCCCGAGGGCCAGCCGGCGGGGATATATACCGGTTCGGTCAATATTGTGGTGGATGGCAAGCGGAGAGCGAAAGTACCGCTGAGCGTCGAGGTCATGCCCTTCGAACTGCCTGAGCCGATGCTGGATTACGGGTTCTACTACGGCTCTAGGCCGGCCAGCACGGATGCCCAGGCCTGGAAAGGCGGGAGCGATCGCACGCGCCAGCAGATGCTGGCTGAACTGAAGCTGCTGCGCCGCCACGGCATCAGGTATCCCGCTTACTACGTCGTACCGGGGACGCTGCGCGAGACGATGAAGCTGGCCAAAGAAGCAGGGATGCCCAAGGACCGCTTCTTCTGGCATCGCTGGCCCAGCAGCCCAGAGTTCGTACGAGAATCGGTGCAGATAGCGAAGGAGGAGGGCTTCGGCGAGATCTACTTCTACCTGCACGACGAGGCTAGTGATGCCACCCGGCAAAAGGAAGTCCCGGTCTGCGAGATGGTCCACGCGAATGGTGGGAAGACCTTCGTGGCCGACAATCACGGCAATGCCCTCACCATCCTGCAGGAGGGTCTGGACGTGCCCAACCTGGCCGCACCCACCTTCGGCACCGGCGTGCTGGACTACTATCACAGCCTCGGGCGTAAGTGCTATACCTATATGCGGCCCAATGCCGAGGGCCGGCCGGAGATGTTCCGGCGCAACTACGGCCTGGGCCTGTGGCAAATGGGCTACGACGGCGCGATGCCCTGGCGCTATTCGTACACGGTCTACTGGCGCTTGCCTGACAAGTTCCCGTGGTTCGCCACTCAGGGCGAATCAATGTTCCGCAATCCCATGCGCGGGCCCTGGCGGCTGATGGGGTATAAGTCCGTGGACGGTTTCGTAGACACCATCAAGGCCAACTGCTATGCAGCAGGGATCAACGATGTTCGCTACCTGACCGCGTTCGTCGAGGCTATCGAAGAGGCCAAAGCCGCCGGCTGCGAGCCAGAAGTAGCGGAAGCCCAGCAATACCTGGAGGAGCTGCGCGATACCGTGCCCTGGGATTTCCAGGGCATCCGCTACGAGCTCGCTCAGCGGACGGCGAGTTTGCAGGAACTGGTGAGCAAGTAGCGCGCTTGTGCGGCGCGAGGCTCAACAGTCCAGGGCAAACCGAGGTCAGACCTCGAACGAGTCAGCGTAGACCAGGCGGCGCTCGGTGTGGCGGGCCAGATGGGTCATGGCCATCGTCCGCAGACCAGTACCCGTAGACGGCATATCGGCGATATAGGTCTCGTATTCCCTGATTACCAGGCGATAGGACTGCGTGCCCCGTGCGGTGGGCAGTTCGACGGTTCCCGACCATGCTGAGCCGCCCCGCCCGAGCCTCTTCTGTCGGGGAAGCGAGAAGACCTCGTCGGAGGCCGGGACCCAGCCCATGACCCCCTCAGCGTTCGGCAGTTGCTTCTCGATGCTGACCTCGACCTCGCTGCCCCCTTGGCGTGCCGCAGAGCCAGCGTAGGTGATGCCGGCCACGGTCACTTGGAGCTTGGTGTTCTCGGCCCTGTCAGGTACGACCGTCGCGGTGCGCTCGGGAGTGAGCTGCACGAAGTCGGCCAGCACCACACGGGAGAGCTTGACATCCCCGCTGGCCCCCTTCACCGACATCGGCTGATAGCGGGCCAGGGCCAGACGCACGAACGGATAGTACGCGTTGCCGGGGTCAATCTCAATGTCGCAGTACCAGAGCTGGCGGTCTTCGTCGTAGCCGACCTCATGCCCGGCCACCGAGACCATTGTGCCCGGAAGCTCTTCCAGAGAGAGGTCCGACTCAGTGGCTGTGGCCAGGTTGAACGCTTCCAGCGGCGGAGCGGCAGTCGTTACCGCTGCGGCTTGCCACAGGGGATCCTGCCCCCACTGGGTGACATGGCGCTTGAGGGTCTCGGCATCTACGGCCGGGCCCCTCATGGTCAACACGCGGCGGGGTGAGCTTTGGGGTATGATCACCCCGAGCAACTCGCCATCCCCGGAGGAATACCAGGGCCGCTCCAGATACACGCGCAGGCCGCCGCCGGAGCGGGTACTGGCTACAGCGGTCGCCTTCTGGCTGCGCTGCCAGCCGAAGGTTGGTATGACGTACAGGACTTTGGGCAGAGCCGGGCGTGCCGAACTGAGTACATCCACCGCCACCGGCGCGGACGTGCGAGTCAGGTCAAGGGCGCCTGAGTTCACGTCATCAGGGTTGAAATAGTCACGGAAGCGGCTGGTGGCGAGCGCAGTGTAGGTGACGCGGCGGTACCTGGTATCGCCAAATTCGTGGCGCCGGGCGATCCGCAGCGTCGTAGTCTGCGGCTCGATCTTCAATTCGCCGACGGACGCCTTGCCGACTAACTGGCCCGGGCGTGGTTCCTCCAGCGCGTCAATCGGCTCATCCCACTCGGCCAGAATATCTACCTTGGCCGTGCTCTTGCCGCTGATGGGCATCGAGTCCATGAGCGTCGCGAAGGTGTCGCCAATGGCCTTGGCGGCGGCTAACCCTTGCCACTCGGGGATAATCAGCGGCTGCTGCACGGCGTGGACCAGGACGATTTTCCGGTGGGGCGTGAGCATCCAGTGGGTACCCTTTTCGGCTTCCTGCTTGAGCTCGGCAACCTTCCGCATCTGGGCAGTATTAAGACCCGCGCGGCTGATTACCCGGGGCATCTGCCTCACGTCATGCAGTTGCCGAAACAGTTGCTGTTTCTCTGCCTGGGGCAGGTTGGCCGCCCTCAGGGCCGGAGCGACCACGCCTTCCATGGTCAACCGCCACATCCCCATCCGCGACAGCAGGTCGGCCTTGGTGTAGGTGCTCATCAGAATCTCGGCCCGTTCCGCCTTGGCCATAGGTACGTACAGGATGCGACTGGCTGTATCGAACCTGAGCTGGGTCTGGCCCGCGGGGTCCTCGTGCATCACCAGACGGAAGGGCTGTTCGTTCGGCCAGTCGCCGTCGAAGGGAATACGCAGGACCTGCTCGGCGGCGCCCTGCCCGTACAGCAGTTTGAACCGGATCAGCGCGCCGACGGCGAGCGGATCCGGCAGATAGGGCAGAGCGATCTGGTCTACGTTGTAGAATTCCGCCAGCGACTGGTCGCGGCTGACAATCAGTTCATAGGTGGCTGCATCACCTTCCATGCCATCGTCGTCGCTATCGAACATCCCGTGCGTCTCGGCCATAAGCTGCGAGGTCTTGGGCGCGGCTGTGTGGCGCTGGGACAAGTCATTGATGCGAATGGCGTCTTTCGCGGGACTATCGTTGAAGCTGCGCAGCACCAGCCGCTCCAGCGACTCGCCCGGTGAGCCGAGGATACCGCGGGGAATCAGAACCGGAGCGGACACGGGCTCCTGACGCAAGTAAGTGATCGGCTCAGACGCGGCCGAGTCGTCCGCCTGCTCCAGGGCGAGGCCATTGCCCGCAAGGTCTACCCCCCGCGCCCGCAGGCGGTACTCATTGCCGAAGCGCAGGCGCGGCAGGGAGCCCGCGGAGGGCAGGAAGCTGATATCCACCCCGAACGGAGTCTGGGACAGAGTCTGCCCGCCTTCGGACTCGACAGCTTTGCCGGGCCGGGGCGCGCTCAAGCTCCAGCCTTCCCAGCGGAACAGAACCTCGTGAAGGCGCAGGTCCGCCGAGGCATCCGGGGACTCAGCGGCTGCGCTGGCCACCCAGCCTTCATCAGCAAGGATCAGGGTCTGCCCCGATTCGGTGAACCGGTAAGTTCCCACCCGCTGGCAAAGTGAATACCACTTGTCGGCCTCGGCGTCCCAGGCGTCCACCCGGTAGCCGCGCACCAGGTCTTCAGCGTAGAAAGAGATTTCGTCATCCGGCCGGGTGCTTGTCAGCATAAGCTGGTTGAGACTGGCGGCGCGCTGCAGGGAGTTGGCGAGTGTGACGGCTCGGTTCACCCGAGCTACCCAGATTCCTGCGGAACGCAGGGTGGGCAGGGCCGTCTCCTCAGGTTCCGGCTCGGGTTTGGCTACGGCCCGGGCCGCCGCTACGGTTCCCG
>CAYNMY010000150.1:0-5701 GCA_964398275.1 uncultured Armatimonadia bacterium
GCGCCACATCTATCAGTTACATCACGCCTTGGCGGGCGTAGTCGAGGTACCTGCTAACAGTTGGTGAGCAGTGACGCGCCGCTGTCCAGGTCGAGTACCATGACCTGCCCGTCCTCGATCATCGCGCACGTGGTTCTACGCAGATCCTCATCTTGAGCCAGCGGATAGGTCGGACTGCCCGGGTTGACGTGGGTGAGGCTGCCGATTTTCCTGACCAGCGGCACGTGCGTATGGCCGGTTACCAGGAAGTCCACGTCCCACTTCTGGGCCAGCGCCACGACGTCGGCCAACGGCAGCACATGCCCGTGCGTCGCCAGTAGCCGCACCTCCCCCCACTGGGCGAGCAGGTAGGGCTGCTGGAGCGGGACTTCGAGCACGAGCTGGTCCACGTCCGCGTCACAGTTGCCGCGGGCGATCAGCACCGGCACCGGGGCGCTATTTATCGCGTCTGCCAAATCTTTCGGCGCATAAGCAGGCGCCGGCGTGAACTTAGGGCCGTGATACAGCACATCGCCGGCATGGATGATGACCTCGGCCTGGCTCAGGACCAGGTCGCAGGCCCGCTGCCAGCCGTCCAGATTGCCGTGCGTGTCGGAGATCAAGCCGATGCGCATAACCAGCCTCCTTCCGAAAATTGGTACTAACTTCCGGGCAAGACTGCCCGCTAACTCTTTCGCGGCGGCAATCATCTCACCTTCTCTGGCAACTTGGCCGGAAGGGATATGGTCTAATAACAAGGAAGATAAGTGTGGGGAGAAGGGCACCCCTCTGGCAGCAAGCTGGTGGCGGGACAGGCGCGACGCCTGTCCTACCGTCTGAGCCAAGCAATATGTAAACTCCAGAGCGAGGAGATGTTCAATGAACGTTATTATCATCATCGTAGACAGCTTCCGCCGGGACCACTGTGGCTTTCACGGCAACGACTGGATTCACACCCCGCGGCTGGACGAGTTGGCCGCGCAAAGCGTGATCTTTGAGTCGGCCTTCCCCGAGTCATTGCCGACACTGCCGGTGCGCCGGGCGCTGCACACTGGCCTGCGCAGCTTTCCGTTCCGTGATTGGGTGCCCGAGAAAGGCGAAGGGGTCCATTCGGCTGGCTGGCAGCGCATTCCCGAAGAGCAGGTGACCCTGGCCGAGGTGCTGCGGCAAGCGGGCTACCAGACCGGCTTCATCACCGACACCTACCATCAGTTCAAGCCCTCGCGCAACTACCACCGTGGCTTCGACCAGTTCATCTTCATCCGCGGCCAGGAGCGGGATCGCTGGCGCAGCAAGAGCATCATCAAAGAATCTGACCTGGCCGGACTGATGGATGAAGCGTACTGGGAAAGCGAAGACGCCATGCTAATCCAGTACTTCGCCAACGCCAAAGAGCGCAGATGCGAAGAAGACTGGCTCGCCCCGCAGGTATTCCGTACGGGGATGCAGTGGCTGGAGGAACATCGGGACGACGAGCAATTCTTCCTGGTGATTGACTCGTTTGACCCCCACGAGCCGTGGGACCCGCCCCAGTATTATACTGACCTGTACTACCCGGATTTCGAGGGGCGCAAGTTCATCACCCCCAAATATGGCAAGCGGGACTATCTCAGCGACGACGAGCTGCGTTATATGCGCGCGGTCTACGCCGGGGAGTGCACGATGGTGGACAAGTGGGTGGGGCAGTTCGTGGAGAAGCTCGACGGTATCGGTCGCGGCGGAGATACTCTGCTCTTTTTCGTCTCCGACCACGGCCATGCTCTCGGCGAGCACGACATAATCGGCAAAGTCCCCTGGGCAATGTATCCCGAACTCGTTGACATCCCGCTGTTAATGCGTCATCCGGACGGTGAGCGCGCCGGGCAGCGGGTGGACGACTTTGTCTACAACTTTGACATCGTCTCGACGGTCTACGAGGTGCTTGACATCGAACCACCCCAGCCCGTGGACGGCGTTAACCTGGGGCAAGTCGCCGCAGGCGAGCCGTCCGGTCGCCAGTGGGTAACCTGCGGCTTCAATGACTACGTCTACTGCCGCGACCACCAGTGGGTGTATATCGCCCACAATGACGGCGAAGACGCCCGGCTGTGGCATATCGCCGAAGACCCGGACTGGCGCGACAACGTGGCCGCCGATCATCCCGAAAAGTGCCGGGAGATGTTCGGGCGCGTGCTGGAGGATGCCGGCGGTCCCCTGCCCGACTATGCTAACATCCGCTCCAGCCTGGCCGGCGACTGGTATCGAGCGTAGGACGGCAGATAACAGCAGATAACAGCAGATAACGGCAGCATAACGGCAGTCTTGGTGTAGGGGCGGATTTTTGGCCCGCAGGGGCAATATCCGCCCGATGCGCGATGGACAGGCGAGACGCCTGTCCTACCGAACGGCGGGAATGACCATGCCGCGATTTGAATACGAAGCGATAGATCCGGACGGACAGGCCCAGGCGGGCACCATCGAAGCCGACTCGCGGATGCTGGCCACCGTCAAGCTGCGTGAGCGGGGCCTGCACCTGCAGACGCTAAGGGAACAGCAGGTGGGTCGCCTGGCAATGGGCGACGCACCCGCGGAAGTAGAGCGTTCGCTCTTCTACCCGCTCCACCCGGTTCCCTTACCGCGGCTGGCCGACCTGTACGCGCAACTGGCCGAACTGCTCGAAGCGGGTGTGGGCATATACGAGGCAACCGAATCGCTCCAGGGACGCGTGGGTAGGAGGCTAGAGCGGATCCTGGTGGAGATCTCGCCCAAGCTGGGCGCCGGCGAAGCGCTTTCGGGAAACCTGGGCAAGTATCCGCAGATCTTCCCGGCACACGTTCGGGCAATGCTGCGCGCCGGGGAGACCTCCGGCAACCTCGACCAGGCCTGCGCTGCCATCGCCGAGCAGTATGACCAGGAGCACGAGCTTCACCAGAAACTGCGTCTGCCTAAAATGTACTACGGCCTGGTGCTGATATTCTGCATCCTCGTGCCGACCTTGCCCTGGATCATCTCCCGGGGTTTCAGTTGGTATCTGCATCAACTCGGGACGGTGCTGCTGCCGATCATCGGGGGCCTTATCGCGCTGCTGTTGATCGGCAAGGTGGTCCTGGCCATTCCCCGGGTTAAAGGCGTGGTTGACGATATCGTCTTCCGCCTGCCCTTCCTGGCGCCGTTTGGCATGCGCGCCGCGCGGGCGCGGATGCTCCAGACGATGTATATTCTGACGCGATCCGGCGTGGACTTGCCCACGGCGGTAAATCTCGCCGGAGAGGCGGCCGGGGTGCGCCCGATGGCAGCGCAACTGCGCATTGCTGCCGCGAAGATGCGGGAGCGGGTCCCGGTTATGCAGGCGCTGGGCCACTGCGATGCGCTGTCCGACCCGGTCAAGGGCGCGCTGGCTACCGCCGAGCAGACCGGGCTGTACGAAGAGGCGCTCGGGCGGCTGGCCGAGGCTGCGGCCAACGAGCGGCGCAATGTCATCAACAATATTGTCACCGGCAGTATGCTGACATTCCTGGCATTTACGGCCGTGCCGGTGGTGATCGCCGTCTACATCGGGTACCGTGCCTATTTCGACGCTATCTTCGAGCGAGCTGAAGAATGGATGCCATGAGCGCCAAACCTGCAATTGTTACAGTCGCCCTGATCATACTCCTGGCCGGAGCGGTCGGTGCTGCGGACACTGATGAGCAGTTCAAGCTCAGCCGCCGGGGTTGGACAGTGGTTGGCCCGGTGCGATCCGTCGCCGAGATCATCGGAGACACCGACGGGCAACCTGCCTTCATTATTACCCCGCAGTCAGCCGCAGGAGCCTGGGCGGTTTCCGAACCGCTGCCCGCTACGACCGGGCCGTTGATGCTGTCGCTGCGAGCGCAGCGGCGCTCGGGGGCCGGCGAGCTGGCGGTGAGCCTGATATCAGACATCCCCGAAAAGCCCGAGCAGATAACGCCGCTGTGGCACCTGGACCTCAACGACGACCGGGGGCACAGGATCGAAGTAGGGCTGGTCCTGCCCGGCAATGAACCGGTGCGCCTGGCCATCGGCGCCGTGGGCGGTGAGGGCGAGTGGCTGGTAGAGGAGATAGAACTGAGCGACTGGACGCCTTCGGAGTATCAGCCCGGACCGAGGGCTCACCTGCCGCTGGGAAACGGCCCCGAGCCGCTGCCGGTGGGCTGGGAGCCTGAGGACAGCCTGGATGGGCGTTGGCGCAGGGTTGGGATTGGGAAGGAAATCGTCACTGTCGTCAACGGTCTGCGCGTCAGCCTGCCGGCGGAAGTGACGGTGGAGCAGGGCGTGCGGGGGGCCGGAGCCGCCTTTGTGACCAACCGCGGCACGAGGGAGAAGGAACTGACCTTCAGCCTGCAGGGCCCACCAGGCGCGTATATGCCCACCTTCACCGCCCCCTTTGCCGCAGGCGGCACCACTCGCTTTCGCTTGCCCCTCCAGATGCTGGTGACCGGCAAGGACTGGCTCAAGCTGATCCTCTCCTCGGGCACCGAGACCGCGGCCATACCTCTCCTGGTGAACTGTGAGCAGCGCTTTCCGGCGATAGGCCTGCGCGCAGATTGGGACGCGCTGACTGCAACGACTTTCCCGCGCGGTACCCTGCTCCAGTTTCTCTATGCTCGGCTGCCCGAGGACTTACCCACCGGTGATTATCTTGGCCCGGTTCTGTCCCGGAATCCCGGCCAGACAGTCCTTGCCCTACCCCTGCTTCGTGACCTGTCTGCGGTGATGGCCGACAGTGACTCGGAGCAGGCGAGTCGCGTGATGTCTTTGGTGGGCCTCTACCTGCCCGAGACGCTGCGCGACGCTGCCGGCAGCGAAATAGCAGTCGCAGTGGCCGCCGCCGCATCGCAAATCAGAACGCGGTTCTCGGAGGCTAAGTTCATCAGCCCGCCGCTGCCGGTAATCACCACTGATGAGGGCCTCCAGCCTTCCGAGCAGCTTGCCGAGGCGCTCGCGGCAGGAATGGGCGCGGTCGTCGGCTCCGTCGCTGTGAGTCTGCCGCGGCCGCCCGCCGGGGGCGTGCTCGATGAAGAGGTTGACGGCCGTCTACGCGGGGAGCTGTGCTCGTTCTGGGCCGACCAGGACAAGCAGCACGATTTCCAGCCCTTGCGCCAGGCGCTGAATGCGCGGGGCGCGCACCTGCCTATGCTGCTGTCCGAGCTACCCACTACGGTAACCGGCGACGCGCGGCTCGATGCTCTGATAATCGGCCGCCTGCTTATCAGCGGGTTCGCGCAGGGCTGTACCGGCGCGACCTTTCTACCCGACCTGCTGGAGCTGCCGACGCCACCCTCCGCCGAAGATAGCCCCGCCGAGTACCCCGTGCGCATAGCCCTGCGCGAGTTGAACCGCGAGCTGGCCGGGGCAACGCCGCTGCTCGGCCTGGCCCGTACCGAAGGCTTCTCCGGACGGATTGATGAGCCGATCGTCTACCGCTCCTTCCTGCGGGGTCGCGAGGGCCTAGTCTTTATGTGGAACAATACTTCAGTCCCGCTCGATGTCGCCGTCGTGCTCCAGGCCCTGCCCGTACAGATGCAGGTGCTGCGGCTGGCGTATACCGGCCAGTTTGTCACCCGCCGGTGCCAGGGGCTGTTCGCCTTCAGCGAGGAAGCCAGGCAGAACCGGCACCAGGCGGTCTACGTGCGGGTCCGGCCCCTGGAGATTGTCGGGCTTAGCTTGCACCTGAAGAGTGACCATGCAGGCTGGCTGGGAGAGATTAGCCCCCGCCCGCCGC
>CAYNMY010000151.1:0-5699 GCA_964398275.1 uncultured Armatimonadia bacterium
CGCTCATAGGGTTCGAGGAGCGCGGGAAGCCGATCTTCCCGACGCTGTATGCGGTGGTGGAGGAGAGCCTCTGGAAGGATGGCAGGGAAGTGGGTGTGTACAACAGGCTGCCACTGAACGTGCAGCCGCTGGTAGGACACCCGGAGGCGGAGTTTGAGGTGAACCCGTACCACCGGTTGTATGGGTGAGGACAGCAGACAGTCGACAGTAGGGGAAAGGTGAGGCGGAAGTGATAATTTGCGCTGCAAAAGCGTTCTAAAATGCTTGAAATTCCGTAACTACTCACCTTGTCGCTTGAGGTTCGCATACATTATCCCCCCCGCAAGATTGTGAAGGAGGGGTCGGAGCTTTTCGGGCCCACGGCTGTCTTGAATAATAGACGCTACTCTCGCAGCTTACCTGCCAGCAGGAACCGCCGCCATGACCCGCACGAGTTTGTCAACCGTGCCGATGATCCCGAATTACACGATTTGGTCAGGCAGCTCCACTACCGTGCGCTGCAAGGCTGGGACCCCGAGCGCGCCCTGGGCATCCTCAAGCGCCGCAAGCGCGACTACGATATTATGGCTGACTGGCAACAGGCCAACTATAGCCCGGACCGGGAGGTCTGGCCCACACCAACCGGCTCCAATGTATGGCCTGAGGAGTAATCTGACCTGCTCACACCACCCGAATCCACCAGGAGGTAGAACAATGGCCGACCGCCCCAACTTCTTGATTATGATGGCTGACCAACACAGCCCCCATCTTATGGGCTGTGCCGGCGACCCCGTAGTGCGCACGCCGAATTTCGACAGACTGGCCGAGCGCGGCGTAATCTTTGACAACTGTTACTGCAGCGCACCGGTGTGCGGCCCTTCCCGAATGAGCTTCATGACCGGGCGCCACTGCTGGGAGAACAACTCGTGGACCAATCGCTGCTTTCTGCCCTCTGACATACCCACGTTCGCCCACGCCCTGGGCGCGGGCGAGTACGAAGTGGTCCTGGGCGGCAGAATGCACTTTATGGGCCCCGACCAGCGCCACGGCTTCCAGCGCCGCATCAGCGGGGCCGTCGGCGGCGGCGTTGGCTTTGAGCACATTCCGCCGGGCACCGGGCAGAGCCGCAACGGAGTTGTGATCTCCGGGCCCGGGCGGACGGCATACACGGCCTACGACGCGGCGGGGCTCGACGCCTGCTCGGAATTTCTCGGGGAGAAGGGACGGTCAGGAGCGAACAGCCCGTTTTGCCTGGTGGCCGGCTTCGTCTGTCCGCACAATCCTTTCATCGCTCCCAAGCCCCTGTACGACTACTACTACGAGAACGTCCAGATGCCCGAGCTCCCCGCGGGCTACGTGGAGAAGATGATGCCGCCGGTGATGCAGGAGTGGCGGGAGCGCCGCGGTATCCACGACCTCACCGACGAGGAGGTCCGCATCGCCCGCGCTGGTTACTACGGCCTGGTCGAGTACTTCGACGGCATCATTGGCGGGATGGTCAAGGCTCTCGAGGAGGCGGGCCTGGCCGAAGATACCGTGGTTGTCTACTGCTCCGACCACGGTGAAATGGCCGGCGAGAACGGCCTATGGTTCAAGAGCAACTTCTACGAGGGCTCCGTGCGGGTGCCACTGATCATCTCGGCACCCGGTCGGCTTATGAAAGGTGTACGCCGCCCGGAGCTTGCCAGCCTTCTGGACATCGCCCCTACGCTCATAGAGTTGGCCGAGGCTCCCGAGATCCCAGTGCTTTCCGGTCGCAGTCTGGTGCCATTGCTCAATAAGGAGGGTATTTCGGGCTGGCGTGACGAGGTACTCTCCGAGCATATCAAACTGGAGGGCGATCCGCCCGGCCGGATGATCCGCACTGGGCCGTGGAAGCTCATTCACTACGAGGGCCATCCGCCACTGCTGTTCAATCTCGACGAGGACCCGCACGAGTTTGTCAACCGTGCCGATGATCCCGAATTACACGATTTGGTCAGGCAGCTCCACTACCGTGCGCTGCAAGGCTGGGACCCCGAGCGCGCCCTGGGCATCCTCAAGCGCCGCAAGCGCGACTACGATATTATGGCTGACTGGCAACAGGCCAACCACAGCCCCGACCGGGAGGTCTGGCCGACACCAGCAGGCTCCAATGTATGGCCCGAGGAATATCACTGGGTCGCGCCACCGGATTGTAACGTCTTCCCGGAGGAATGACCGCCCCGACAATTGCCGCCACTACCTACAGCACCGTCATGCTCTGCGGGCAGAACGCCCGGCCAGACGATTGAGGGTAGGCGTATCGAACCTTTTGCGGTCTCATACGTTTAACCAGTTGGCGAGACCTCGCCAGGGAGCGGGCATGTCGCACGACTGTGAACTGATGATCCAGGTCAGCGGCGGGGACGTGGCGGCTTTCGATGTCCTGTTCAACAGGCACCGGGAACGGGTGTGCAACTTCATCTACCGTCTCTGCTGGGACTGGGAAGAGGCGGCCGACTGCACCCAGGAGGCGTTCACGCGGCTGTGGCTGCGGCGAGCCGACTATGTCCCGCGCAGCCAGTTCACTACATACCTTTACACGATTGCCCGCAGTTGCTGGCTGGATCACCGGCGCCGGCGAAACTCGCGGCCCCGCACGACTCCTTTGGAGGCGCAGATCGGACCGGCGGCGGAGCGGCTGATGGCGCAAATGATCGAACAGGCGGAGCCGACGGTACAGGCAGTGCTGCGCCGCTATGAACTGCACCGGATTCGCCAGGCGCTTGCTTTCCTGCCCGAGAGCCAGCGCATTGTATTCATCCTGAGCCATCTTGAAGGCCTGCGCTACGCGCAGATTGCGGAGATCTTGGGTATCCCAGTCGGCACCGTGAAGTCACGGATGCATTATGCTGTGGCCCGATTGCGCGAACTTCTGGCGGACGTGGTTGAACCTTTCGATACAGGCCACGTTTAACTCGTTGACAGTAACACTCAATAGAGGAGGAATCAGAGAATGAAATGTGAGGTTTGCCGAGAACTGATGATGGCATATTTAAGAGAGGAGCTGGACGAGTCCAAACAGGCGGAAGTTGATGACCACCTGGCGCAGTGCGTGGCCTGCAGCAAGGAGCTGGAAGGTACGCGGAAGGTGCTGAGCGTGGTGGACGCCGCGGATGACCCGGGGATTCGGACGCTGGTCAGTGATATCATCGCACGGGCTATCGAGCAGCACGCCAGCGACGTCCACATACAGCCAACCGGGGAGGGCGCAACGGTACGATACCGCATTGACGGGGTCCTGCATGATGTGATGCAGATCCCCAGAGAACAGGGTGAGCCCGTGGTGACGCGCATCAAACGGATGGCGGACATGGACCTGCTGGTTCAGAAAAAACCACAGGATGGGCGGCTGCGTGTCCACAAGGACGACAAGGACTTTGATCTTCGCATTGCCACCCTACCCACAGTTCAGGGGGAGAGCATCGTAATGCGAATCCTTGTTCCGCCCGAGGAGCTGCCCAGCCTAGACAGTATCGGCATGTCCGCACACAACCGCGAGCTCTTCGAGAAGCTGCTGCGCAGCCCGTGCGGGATTGTTATGGTGACCGGGCCGACCGGCTGTGGCAAAACGACGACACTGTACGCCGCCCTAGGCGAGCTCAATCGGCGAGATCGCAGCATCGCCACGGTCGAGGACCCAGTCGAGGTCATCATTGACGGTATCAACCAAGTCCGGGTGAACGAACCAGCCGGTCTGGGATTCGTGGTGGCGATGCGTCACATCCTGCGCCAGGACCCGGACATCATTATGTGCGGCGAGCTGCGCGATCTGGCTTCAGCAGAAATAGCGGTGCAGGCCGCTCTGTTCGGGCATTTAGTGCTCGTTGCCCTACATACTAATGACGCGGCTGGGGTGCTCCGGCGATTCAGCGACATGGGCGTGGAACGCTTCTTGATCGCCGAGTCGGTAGTCGGTGCTCTCGCCCAAAGGCTGTTGCGGAAGGTCTGTCCGGAATGCCGAGAACAGCACACCCCGACGCACGAAGAGGTCGCCTGGCTGAAAGATGCCGGGATCGACGAGATTCCCGAGCAGCTCTGGGCGGGTGCCCGCTGCGAGCACTGCCGCCAGACCGGCTACTTCGGTCGCACGACGGCCCACGAGGTACTAGTGGTGGACGAAGAGATCATGGCAATGCTCCACGATGATGTCGAGATGGAGTACATAGAAAGGGCCGCTGCCCAGAAGACCGTCCCGATGCGCCACGACGCGGCAGAAAAGGTTGTCGCCGGGATTACTGACGCGGCTGAGGCCATGCGCATATTCCGCCACATCAGATATCGTTGAGCACACCCGGTGGGGACTTTGGTACGGGCGGCGAAGGCCCCGAGGGACTGCGCGGGGAACTGTCCTGTCGGCGTTAGAATCAATCGGAAGGCTAGGAGCTACTATGTCTTCGCTGACAATGCTCATGCAATTCGGAGTAATCATAGCACTGATCACACTGGCGGTGCCCGTCTCCGCCGTCATCACCCCCGACGAGACGCCCCGTGAGCGCTCAGAATGGGGCTTCCGGCCCTTTGACGGTAAAGTCTCGCCGACTGACCCGCCCGGGTTTGTCTGGCGGCCCCAGGAGAATGCTCAGACTTATGCGCTGCGCGTGGCCACCGACGAGGCCTGCACGAATCTCATCTACAAGCTGGACGGGATTGAACTGACCTGCCACTGTCCACCGGCGATCTTCGGGCCGGGCGAGTATTTCTGGCAGTTCCGCTTCTCGACCACCGACGGGGAGACCTCCGCGTGGAGTTCGGTGCGCAGCTTTGTCGTTGACGACAGCTCCCGGCCGTTCCCCATGCCCACGCGGGACGACCTCCTCCAGCGCATCCCCCCGGGTCATCCCCGGCTGCTGTTTGGCGCGGATGATATCCCGCGGTTACGCAACCTGGCCGAGGGCGAGTCAGCCACCGACAAGACTGCCCGCCAGTGGCGTTTCGTGAAACGGGAGTGTGAGGCGGCGCTCAAAAAACCCCACGAGCTTACTGAGCCGGTAGGAAAGCCGGCGGAGCTCTCCCGCGCTACCCCCGAAGGGCACAAGGCGTGGAGCCAGTGCCTTAAGTACGTGCGCCGTATTGTCAAAGCCGCCGCGGTGCTGGCATTTGGCCATGTGATAACCGGCGACGAGCGCTACGCCCAGGAGGGGCGCCGGATCGTGCTAGGCGCATGTGAATGGGACCCTTCGGGCGCCAGCGGCTATTTTAACAATGACACAGCCGGCATGGAGTTTGCCTGCTACATCTCGCAGGCATATACCTGGCTCTATGACCACTTCACCGAGGCAGAACGTGAGAAGATCCGTGCAGTCATGCAGGTACGTGGCCAGGAGATGTACTACCATCTGAAGACTCGGCGGCAGCATATCTGGAAGCCTTACTCCAGCCACTCGAACCGGGCCTACCACTTCCTCGGCGACCTCGGCACCGCGTTTTGCGGCGAGATCGAGGGCGCCGGCGACTGGGTGTGGTTTGCCATGAACGTCTTCTGGAACTCCTACCCCGTCTGGAACGACGAGGCGGGGGGCTGGCACGAGGGTATGAGCTACTGGTCCAGCTACATGGATTACGTCCTCCCGTGGCTGACCACGATGCAGTCGGTTTACCGGCTCGACCCCTACGCCAAGCCGTTCTTCTCGAATGCCGGCAATTTGGGGGGGGGGGGGGCGGGGGGGGGGGGGGGGGGGGGGGGGGGGGGGGGGGGG
>CAYNMY010000152.1:0-5696 GCA_964398275.1 uncultured Armatimonadia bacterium
CCGGATTCACTTCCCGCGCATACTGCTCGGCGGCCCACTTGGCACTGGGCAATACCTCCATCAAACCTTCACCGGTGACCGCCGAGGTGAAGAGCAATTCCGCATAGCCGACGAAACTGAGCTTGTCACGCAGCATACGCGTGAAGTCCTTGCGGAGGGTCGCTTCGATGTCTGCTTCCTCGTCGGCGTCCAGATTGCCCTCGCCATGTGCAACGTCCCGCAGCAGGTCCCACTTGTTAGCGACCAGGACCAGACCACGTCCGGCGTCTACGACCTCCCCGACGATGTGCGCATCCTGCTGTGTTACACCCTCCAGCGCATCGAACACTACGATGCCCACATCGGCGCGTTGCAGCGCCCGCAGGGCGCGCAGACTGCTGTAGTACTCCAGGCCCTGGCTCCGTTTGCCCCGACGCCGCAGCCCAGCGGTATCCACCAGCCGATACGGCTCGCCCATCACTTCCACGGCGATGTCTACCGCGTCCCGCGTCGTGCCCGGTTCCTCGCTAACTATCACCCGCTCTTCGCCGAGCAGCGCATTGATGATCGCCGACTTACCCACATTCGGCCGCCCCACCAGCGCTACTGCCGTCTCGCCCTCGACGACCTGCGGCTCGGCCTCCTCTTCAGGGAGATGTGCCAGGACCTGGTCAATCAACTCGCCCAGACCCATTCCCTGCAGCGCCGACAGCCGCAGGGGCATCCCCAAGCCCAACTCGACGAACTCGGTTGCATCAGCATTCGGACTTTCCAGCTTGTTGGCAATCAGGATAACCGGCTTGCCGGCGCGGCGCACCACCTCCGCCACGTCCCAGTCCAACGACACCAACCCCTCCCGCCCATCCACCATCAGCAGAATCAGGTCAGCCTCCTGGAGCGCCAGCGCCGCCTGTTCCTTCACCTTGGTGATGAACCGGTCGTTCTCCGCGCCCGCCAGCCCGCCGGTGTCCACCAGCACGATCTGGCGCTCATCCAGCTCCACCTCCGCGTAGAGCCGGTCCCGGGTCACGCCGTGGACATCTTCGACCACGGCCAGCCTCCGGCCGACCAGCCGGTTGAACAGCACCGACTTGCCGACGTTGGTCCGCCCGACAATTGCCACGATCGGCGCGGGCACCAGCTAATCATCTCCTGTAAGCTGCCGGGGGTGATTCGCCAACCATTCTTCCACCGTCGCCTGGCCGCCCGCTTCGGTGAGCCCCAGCACCAGTTTGCGGATCACTCCAGGCTGACGGGCCGCCGCGTACGCCTGGCTGAGCGCACTGAGCACCGTCGGCAGCAGCAACTGCCCTTCATTAACCATCTCGACCACCCCATCGCCCGCCCCTGGAGGTCCGGGAGTATAAGTCAGGACCTGGCAAATCTCCCACAGGGCCTCCTGGTACTTCCCGGCCTCCCTCAGCAGCCTGGCGCGCAGCATCGCCGCCTGCGAATGCCGGGGCTGGGCCACCAGCGCCTGCCCCAGTTCATTGAGCGCCTGCTCCGCCGCGCCCGCGTCCGCCAGAATCGTCGCCTTGAGCGTACGCAGCCCCGGATCGTCGTAGGCGCTCGCCGCCAACTGGTCCAGTTGCGTCAGGGCCTGGGTCGGCTTGCCCTGCAGCCACAGCGCATAAGCCAGGGCCGCTCGCAGCGCCGGGCTGTTCGGCTCAGCCAGGACCGCTGCCGCCAGGCTGGCCTCAGCCTCGACCAGGCGACCCGCCAGCTTCCGCAGGTCCACCTTGGCAATCTGGTATTCGGTGCCACGTGGCCGGCTGCTCAGCAACCGGGCCACGGCCTCCTGCTGCTCAGGGGTGAGTTGCTGGGGGCTGGCCTGCAATTCGACAATCAGGGCCAACGCCTCTTCATCCCGAACCACCCGACCCAGGTAAGTGTTAGCCGTGGCCAGGGCAACTTTGGGGTGGTCCTGCAACTGCAGCAGGGCAGCCTCCGCCAGAACGTGGCCATACTTCGGCGACCGCGCGGCCCGCTCGTAATACCTGCCGGCTGCCGCCGCCTGATTGGTGCTGCTTAGCAGTCGCGCGACCTCCAGCGCCAGCTCCGCCGAGCCCGGAAAAGCGTCTGAGAGCGCCGCCAACTCCGCGGCCGCCTGCTCTGGGCCGCCCGCCTGCTCGCCGATGCGCGCCAAGTTGCTGACGATCAAGTGGAGGGCATGCTCGACGTTCTTGTCTGAGCGCAGTACATCGGCGAGCACACCCGTCAGGAAGTCGCTTGTCTCTCCCAGCAAGCCAGTGGTCTCAGCACATTCCAGCAGCACTTCGTAGGCCGCCCGCAGGCTAGGTCGCGCCAGGATAGCGCTGCGCAGATACGCAATCGCCTCCGCGCAGTTGCCCTGCTGGCGTTTAACTCGCCCCATCAAGTAATTGGCCTGGGCGTGCCTGGGCTCCTGGGCCAGAATCTCGGTAAGCACCGCGGCTGCCTGGTCCAGCTTTTCTGTTTCGAGATAGAATTCGCCCAGCAGCGCCTTGGCTTCTCGACTCTCGGGATTCTGGCTGATCAGGCCTTCAATCTGCTCTTGAGTCGCGCGGAGGTCGTCGTCATCCCGCGCCAGGTCTGCAGCAGCGTCCGGGCCGCCGGGCACCATCTGGCGGTTGTATTCGCCCTGCAAGTACTCCTCGTAGGCAGCATTCCCTGTCTTGTAGGCGTGCTGCATTAGCTTCAGGTAGGCGGCTTCCACCAGCTCGTCATCGCCACTGTTGTTGACAACCTGGGTAAGCTGGTAGAGAGCTGGGCCCAACTGCCCGGCCAGGGCCAGTTGCTCGGCCAGCATCATGCGCGCCCGCCAGTCCTGGGGCGTTACCGCCACCAGGCGTCGCAGCCACGGCAACGTCCGCGCGGTCAAGCCAAGCCGGGCACCCACCTGGCAAGCCCCCTGCAGCGCCTCCAGGTAATCACGGTCAGCCGCCAGCGCCTGTTCATAGGCATCCAGGGCCTTGGCCAGTTCTCCGCGCCCGACGTACAAGTCGCCGAGCATGGTGGCCAGTTCCGGCTGCAGCGGGTGCTGCTGCAGGGCCTTCGCCAGCACCTGCAAGGTCTGCTCAATTTGGCCCAGCCTAAGATAGCAGCGCGCCAGCATTACCGTGATACCGGAGTCTTTGCGCCGAGCCTGGTGCAAGGCCTTCAAGTGGGGAAGTGCCTCATCGTAACGGGCTTCGGCGAGGTACTCTTCAGCGAGTTGGGCTCGCACCGCCAGCGCCTCGCGGCGGGTTAGCTGTCCCAGCAGCGCCTCCTGGGCTTGACGCTTTTCCCGACTCAGGCCCAGGCCCTCGTAGATCCTGATTTGCGCCGCCCGGAGCTGCTTATCGTCGGGGTGCTTGGCCACCAGTTCAGCGGCCAGCGGCTCCGCGGACAGGAACCGGCCGGATGCCACGTAGAGATTGATCAGCTCGCGGGTGATCTGCTCGGAGTCAGGTTTGAGCTGACGCGCCCGCAGCAGATGCTCTTCAGCCTCCGTGAGGCGGTCGGCAAGCGTCAGCACCTCCGCCAGGTACAGGTGAGTCACCGGGTCCTCGGGGCGCAGCTCCGCCGCCTTTTGCAGAGGCCCGAGGGCCTTGCCCGGCTGCTTCATCTGCAAGTACACCCGGCCTAGTTGCAGCGCGGCTTCAGCGTCATCGGGGGTGATACGAAGCAGATCGGCAAAGACCGCCGCCGCCCGCGGCCAATTCTTCTGCGCAACGTAGGCCAGTCCCAGGCCGCGTCGTGCCTGGATATCACCGGGCTCGAGCTTGAGCGCCTCGTAGTAATGGCGCACCGCTTCCCCCGGCTTGCCCGTCTGGTAATAGATGAGCCCGAGGTTGTAGTAGGCCGACTGGAGCCGGGGATCGAGGTCAATGGCTTTGTTGAGGGCCTGGATGGCGGCCTCATACTTCTTCTGCTCAGCCTGTTTGACGCCGTACTTCAGCCAGTACTGAGCCTGCTCCTGGGTATCCAGCAGCGCAGGCCCAATGGCCCAGGCTGCGGTAACTGCCAGGAGCAGGGCCAGGCCTACGAGTTTTCGGTGCCAGTGCCACATCAGCTTGCCCGTCCCCGTCAGCTACTAGTATACTTCGTCCGGATCGAAGACCTGCTCGGCGACGATTTCCCACTGGCCGTCGCGCAGCTCGCGGAAAAAGCAACTGCGATAGCCCAGGTGGCAGGCACCTACGTGCTGCTCGACACCGACCAGCAGGCAGTCGCCGTCACAATCCAGGCGGATCCACTTGACCTCCTGGGTATGCCCGGAGCTTTCACCCTTCACCCACAGCTTCTGCCGCGAGCGGCTCCAGAAAGCCACCCGGCCGCTCGCCACCGTCTGCCGCAGCGCTTCCTCGTTCATATAGCCCACCATCAATACTTCATTGGTCTGGTGGTCACAGATGACTGCGGCTATTAGACCGTTTTCGTCAAACTTGATTTCGGAGATATCCATGGTGCAACCTCACTACAATCAGCGCAGAGGGAGTATCCTCAGCCGTACCACTTGCGCCAGGAATGGCGTGCAGCGTTCCCCCCGGCTTAAGCTTGCTCCGCCGCTGCGATTGCCTCAGGCAGCGACAGGTCCCCTGTGTACAGCGCCCGGCCGACGATACAGCCCAGCAGCCCCAGCGGCTGCAGCGCGCGCAGCGCCCGTACGTCCTCGACGCTGCTTACCCCGCCCGAAGCAATAATCGGTATCTCGACCGCCTCACAAAACTGACGCATCGCCGCCAGATTCGGCCCGCTCAGCATCCCGTCGGTGGCGATGTCGGTGCAGATCAGTCGCGCCACGCCCAGCCGCTCCATCTCTTGCGCAAGCTGCACCGTCTCCACCTCGCTGCCCTCGGTCCAGCCCTCCACAGCCACCTTACCGTCCCGGGCGTCTATGCCGACGATAATCCGTTCCCCAAACTCGGCAACAGCGGCTTCCAGCTCGCCCTGGTCGCGTAGCGCAGCGGTCCCCATTATCGCCCACTGCACACCGATCTCCAGCACGCGCCGGACGTCTTCGACCGTGCGCAGCCCGCCGCCCAGCTCAACCGGTATGTCGCCAGCAGCGAGAATATCCGCAACTGCGTCGAGATTCGCCAACTTGCCGCTCATCGCGCCGTCGAGGTCCACGACGTGCAGGACCTGCGCGCCTTCGTCCGCCCAGCGCCGGGCCATCGCGGCGGGATCGTCGCTGTAGACGGTCTTCTTTTTCATATCCCCCCGGGCCAGGCGTACTACCTGACCTTCGGAGAGATCAATGGCGGGAATTACCAGCATCGCGACTGACTATCCTCCCGACGACGTTTCGTGGCCAGGCTACTTACCGAGCCACGGCTTGATATACTTGATAAAGCCTTTGGCGTGCTTGTCGAGATTATCCAGCGAGCCGCCGCCCAACAGCGGCGCGCACATCTCGAAGGCGACCCAGCCGTCGTAGCCGCCGTCGCGGAGTGCGTTCAGGAAGCCCTCGTAGTCAATCATCCCCTCGCCCATCTGCACCATCTGCACGAAGGCGGGCAGCGGCGTGTAGTTGACCACATCAGGACGGTACTGGAACTGCGGGCGATACTGGTAGTCGGCGCAGGTGGTGTAGCAGGTGATCGGCGCCATCTTCTCAGCCGCCGCCACGATATCGTCGCCGTGCAGCGTCGGCGACCAGGCGTCAAACGCCGCCCGGCAGTTCGGCTCGTCAATATCCATAATCAGGTCGTACATTGACTCGTAGTGCGCGGCGAAGCCGTGGTGGTTCTGGA
>CAYNMY010000153.1:0-5695 GCA_964398275.1 uncultured Armatimonadia bacterium
GAATACGCCGACTATCGGGCCGAGTTTGGCAAGTTGCTGATTGTCCCGGCGGCTTTGGGCCCCGAGGCCACGCTGATTGGGGCGGGATTACTCGCCCTGCACGAGCAGGAACAGGCGGCTGCCAACTAGCGCCTGGGCCTATCGGGCCAGCACTTCCTCGACGAAGCCAGTGAACTGCTGCTTGAAGCGGGGAATCGAGAAGCGCAGAGCATTACCTCGGCAGGCGTGGGGAGCAAACTGCATTTCTTCAAAGCGTTCAACCGCCGCGCAGAGCGATTCCGGCGTCTGTTCGCTGAAGAAAAGCCCGGTCGCCCCCGCCATAATGGTCTCCAGCGCGCCGCCGGCGCCGTAGGCAATAACCGGCCGACCGCTGCTTTGGGCCTCGAGCGGCGTGATGCCGAAATCCTCCTCCTGGGGCATCACAAAGGCCCGGCAGCGGGCCACCAGCTCGGTGACCTCCTCGTCTTCCCGCCACCCCAACAGTTCTACGGTTGGACCCGCCAGCCGCTGCAGGCGTTTGTATTCCGGCCCACGGCCCACCACTACCAGGGGTAGCTTGAGGCGATTGAATGCCTCGATCGCCAGGTCCACGCGCTTGTATGGATTCAGATTACTGACGATCAGGAAGTAGTCCTCGTGCCCATCCACCGGCTGGAAGCGCTCGGTGTCCACCGGGGGATGGATCACCACCGAATCGCGCGCGAAATACTTCTGTATGCGCTCCTGGACGGTCCGGGATATCGCCACGAAATCGGTCACTCGCCGGGTGCTGCGTTTGTCCCAGCGGCGCAGGCGGGGTAAAGTGGCTCGAATCAGGCCACGGGCAATCGGGCCGGCGCGCAGGCTACGGATATACTCCTCGGTCCAGTGCCACAGAAAGCGCGCGGGGGAGTAGCAGTAGCAGATGTGCGTTGCGTTCGGCGCCGGCCGGACGTTCTTGACCCAGGCGCTGCTGGCGCTGATGACCAGGTCATAGTCACGCAGGTCCAGCTGTTCCACCGCCGGCGGCATCAGCAGGAAGAGCTTGCGATGCAGCGGCTTCGCACCGGGCAGTCTTTGCAGGAACGAGGTGCGGATGTGCCAGCCCTCTGTGGCCGTGCCCATTTTCTCGGGGTCATGCAGCAGCGTATAGATGGGCGCGTCGGGGTACAGGTCGTGGAAGACGGCCAGCACCCGCTCCGCCCCTCGCATCCCTTGCATTAGATAGTCGTGGACGAGTGCGATGCGCATCGCCTGCGGCTACTCCTCGTGGATGTTATCTGGCGGCACGATCGAGGGCCTCGAGCAGGGCCAGACGCATCACTTCGACTGGCGCCTCTTGGCCGGTCCAGCACTCGAAGGCGATCGCGCCCTGATGAACCAGCATACCGGTGCCATCGAGCGCCCGGGCCCCGACCTCGCGGGCGGCCTGGAGCAAAACAGTATCGCGAGGGTTGTACGTCAGGTCGCAGACCAATTGACATGGTCGGAGCCACTCCGGGGAGATGACCGGGGCGACGTCGGCGTGCGGATACATACCCACGGGCGTCGAATCTATGACGACGTGGGCCGAGTTGACGACATCGGCAACTTCGGGGCTGTCCAGCGCGATTGCGCGCACGGCCTCCAACCCGCTGGCTTGCTTGACCAGCTCGGCCAACTCGACGGCTCGTGCGTGAGTGCGGTTGACGATGACCAGTTCTTCAGGTGCCTCCTCAGCTGCCGCCAGAGCTACGGCGCGCGCCGAACCGCCGGCACCGATGAGTACAACCCGGTTCTCGGTGATGCCTTCGCCGGCTTCGGCCAGCGCACGCATGAAGCCGGGGCCGTCGGTGCTATCGCCGCTAAGCTGCCCGTCAACGTTGTCAATAGTATTGACCACACCGAGCGTCTGGCTGACCGGCGAGATTTCGTCGAGGTGAGAAACGACGGCCGCCTTGTGGGGAATGGTGACGTTAAGGCCACGGATCGCCAGCCCCCGCAGTCCGGCCATTGCCTCCGCAATGTCGTCAGGATGCACCTCGAAGGCAACGTAGACCCAATTAAGGCCTAGCGCCCCGAAGGCGGCGTTATGCATCGGCGGCGAAAGACTGTGCTTCACCGGCCAGCCGATTACCCCCACCACCTGGGTGGCTCCGTCAATCTCGACCGAGCTATTCCGAGGCATGGCCCGGCTCCGCTTCTGGGATTATTTCGCAGCCCGTGAGCGGAGGCCATATGCCTCGCCGGACCAACCGTCTTCTGATTATGGCCTCTATCCACCGGTTGACCCGGGTGATAAAGAACTCCGCATCGCTGAGGGTATGAACCATAATGGTATGCATGCCCAGGCGATTGCCCCCGAAAATGTCGGTGAGAAGCTGGTCGCCGATCATCGTGGTTTCGGCGGGAGCTACGCCGGTCTGTCGTATGGCTTCGCGGTAGCCGCCACCAAAGGGCTTGCGGCCCCAGCCCCAGCGGCCGACATAGGGCAGAGCCAGGACTTTGCCCAGGTGTCGCAATCGGCGCGCGGTAATGCTGTTGCTCAGCAGGCAGATCGCGAAGTTGTCCTTGGCTCGGTTGAGCCACGCCACCCGCTGCTTGGGTATGCGGTGACCCCGCCAGTTGACCAGAGTATTGTCCACGTCAATGAGCAGTCCCTTGATCCCTCGGTCAAGCAGGGCCTGCTGGTCAATGTTCTCCAGGCGGCGTACGATTTCGTCGGGACAGAATCGTTCTAGCAATTCTTACCTCTCTGCTTCGTCTCGCACTTGGCTGATTGCGGTCTTATGCTCCTCGTAGGTGCGAGAAAAGATATGACCGCCGTCGCCGCGTGCGACATAAAAAAGGTATTCGGTCTGTGCCGGCTCGAGAGCAGCTTGCAGACAGGCCAGCCCCGGACTGGATATCGGCCCGGGCGGCAGGCCCGCGTGCCGGTACGTATTATACGCCGAGTCTATCGCCAAATCCTTGTAGGTAAGCCGGGAGCGGTGCTCACCCAGAGCGTATAGCACCGTCGCATCGCACTCCAGGCGCATCCCCCGCTGGAGCCGGTTACGCAGCACTCCGGCAATGAGCGCGCGCTCCGATTCCAGTTGCGCCTCCTCCTCGACCAGCGAGGCCAGCGTGACGACTTCGTGGAGGCTACCCCAGCGCTGTTCGGGCGGTACATTCTGCCACAGCTCTTTAACGAAACGGTCGTCAAATTCCGCCAGCATCCTTGCCACAATGTTCTCAGACGAGGTGCCCAGAGTAATAGTGTAGGTCTCCGGGAACAGATAGCCCTCGGCACTGCGCGCCCCGTCGGGCAGTTTCACCTTCAGTGCTTCTTCCACCGCTTGGGCGGTTGCGGCCACCTCAAACTGTTTTTCGTCAACCGGACCGGCCTCGGCCAATCGCCGGGCGATCTGGGCAAGAGTGAAGCCTTCGGGTATGGTAACGGTCACCGTCGCCTGCCGGCCCTCCACCAGCATTCGCATTATATCCGCCACCGACATCGCCGGCGAAACCTCGTACGTGCCGCTTTTAAGCTTGCCCGCTTGTCCGGTGACCAGCGCGTGCAGCTTAAACACAAGGGGCGAGCGCAGGCAGTTGTGGTCCGCGAGCAAGTCCGCGATCTGGGCCAATCCGGCCCCGTTTTCAATGTGCACCAGCGATTTGACCGAGCCGCTATTTGGGTCAACCGGGCCCAGCGCCCCGACGTAAGATGTGCCGACTATGACAACGGCGACGACAATGACCAGAAGTAGCCCCAGCGCCGGTTTTCCCCCGGTGGCGTGCTGCCGGGGCCGGTCAGTGGGCTTCATCATCGGCGTGTGCATCCAGGTAGTTTTGCAGGATCAGTGCAGCGGCCACCTTGTCAATATTCTGCCGGCGCTGCCGCCGACTCACGTCAGCGGCCAGCATCGTCTTCTCAGCGAGCGCGGTAGTGAGCCGCTCGTCCCAAACGGCGACTGCGAGGTCAGTATGCGCCTGCAAAGCGCGGACGAACTCGGCCACCTTCTGGGCCGCCGGTCCTGGACCGCCGCTCAGGCTGGTCGGCATTCCCACTATGATCTTCTCGGCCTCATAATTGCGGGCAATATCCAGGATGTCTGCGATCACCTCGTCGGGCGCCTTATCACCTGCCAGCGTCGTCACCGGCATCGCGATCTGGCCCTCGTCGTCGCTGACCGCCACGCCGATGCGCTTGTCCCCGAAATCCAACCCCAAAGTCTTCATCATCTCAAGCCCTCGTGACCTGTTCCTTCTTCAAGATGACGGCGCAGACCTGCAAAGGCCTCGTCGAGTTGGCTGGCTTTGCCCCCGCCGCGAGCAAAGGCGGCGCTGCCCCCTCCACCGCCGCCAGCCAGTGGGGCAACGATCTGCATAAGATCACCGGCGCTATGGCCCTGTGCGACCAGTTGGTCGCTGATCTCGACTATGAGCATTGCGCTCTCGCCCTCGACTCCCGCCAGGGCTACGATAGTGTCAGGGGCCTTAGCAGTGATCTGGTCCGCGAGGTTGCCGAGAGTTTCGTCGTCGGCTTGCTCAATCTGTGCAGTAACCAACTGGACAGGGCCGATGCGCACGGCTTCCTCGATGAGCTTGTCAATATCGGTCGAGGCCTGCATGCGCCGGGCCTGCCGCAACTGCTTTTCTAGCTCGGAAATCTGCTGCTGGAGCCCGGCCAGACGCGTGGTCAGCTCCTCCGGAGGACAATTCAGCTCGCGTGCTGCTGTGGTGAGAATCTCCTCCAGCGCGCGACTGCGTTCGACGGCCGCCTGGCCGGCGACCGCCTCGATCCGGCGAATACCCGCGGCGATACTGCTTTCGCCGGTTATCCGCAGCCAGCCGATCTCGCCGCTACGCGCGGAGTGCGTGCCCCCGCACAGCTCCGCGCTAACCTCGCCGACTCGCACTACCCGCACTATGTCGTCGTACTTCTCCCCGAACAGGGCGATTATCCCCTTGTTTTTGGCTTCGTCCAGTGATTCTTCGCTGCACGCCACTGGCAGGTCGGCCAGTATCCAGGCATTGACCTGGTCTTCGATCTGTTCGAGGGTCTCGTCGTCAATCGCCTCGTGATGAGTGAAGTCGAAGCGCAGGCGGTCGGGAGCGACCAGCGAGCCGGACTGCCGCACGTGGTCGCCCAGCGACTTGCGCAGCGCCGCCTGGAGCAGGTGAGTAGCTGTATGATGACGACGGACGGCGTTGCGGCGCTCCTCATCGACCTGGGCATCTACCTTCTCGCCTTCTTTGATTTCGCCCTCGGTCACTATGCCCCGGTGCAAAATGCTGTTCCTTTCAGGCTCCGTATTGCTAACCTGAAATCGTCCGTTGGGGCCTTCGATTGCTCCCGTGTCGCCTAGTTGGCCACCGCGCTCCGCGTAGAAGGGGGTCCGGTCGAGGATGATGGTGCCCTCCTGGCCAGTCGTTAGTAACTTCACATCCTCGTCCTCAGCGTGTAGTGCTTTAACGGTGCACTTTGTGATCAGGTTTTGCTCATCGTAGCCTACAAACTCTGTCTTAGGAAGACTTCTGAGTTTAATGCTATCCGACATGCCCACTCTTTCATGTAACTGCAGGCCCACCGCCTTGCCCCGCGAGCGCTCGCGCTGCTCCTGCATCGCCTGCTCAAAGCCCGCTTCGTCAACGGTCATACCCTTTTCGGTGGCCAGATCGCGGACAATGTCTATGGTGATACCATGGGTGTCGTGCAGCCGGAAGGCTTCACTACCCAGTATGACCGACTCGC
>CAYNMY010000154.1:0-5688 GCA_964398275.1 uncultured Armatimonadia bacterium
CCCCAAGGGTGCTGCCGGGATCACTGTAGACGGCGATGTCAGCGAGTGGCCGTGGCACGACACCACGCGGATGGTGGCGTTGGAACAGCAGTCGAACGGCCAGCCCACCTGGGCCCCCAAGAGCTACGCATCTGTGGCTTACGACGATGAGGCCCTGTACATCGCGGTCCGCAATCTGGTCCGAGACGCAAAGCGCCTGAAAAGCACGGGTGAATGGGGCAAGAAAGATGTGGTGGAAATCCCCTTCCAGGATGTCTCCGGCGAGGAGCCGGGGCCAGTATTGAACCTATACGGCTTTCCCGATGGCCACTTCGAAGGCGTCACCGAGGCAAACACACCCACGGGGCTAGCCAACAAGCTCGCCAGCGCGGTGACCTATGCAGCCCAGATCGGGTCTGACTACTGGTCCTGCGAGTGGCGAATTCCGTGGGCGGCGACGGGAATTGACCCCCGCCAGGCAAGGAAGCTATGGTTCAATATCGGCGTGTATAAGAGCGTTAGCGAGGCGTGGATTGCGTGGAAGGGAACGGGTGCAGCGAACTATTACCTAGAGAATGCCGGCGACCTCCTCCTGCGGCCCTAGGCCATTGCCTCCACAACATTGAATTGATGGCGGATTATTATATCCGCTACCCGATGCTTGAAGAGCAGTGGGATGGCACTATTGCCATCTTTGTCGGAGGCCGATGGTGGCACGACACCGATAAGATACTTAAGGAGCTGGGGCTCCTATCAATAGTATGACCTCGCCGTATCTTCATAACAAACCGGCAAAGGTGGGCCGGCTTTATGGGAGCTATTTGAGGGCCTCGGCGTGTTCATAGTGACGGTAGCGAGCCTGCTGGCCGGCATAAATGCCTACACCTTGGCCACGCTGGTATTCCTCATCTCCTATCTAACCTTCGCCCAGTGCACTCCCTAATAGGTGTTGGTCACAGGGCTATTGTTTGCTGCCGGTATATTCGTCGCCTACTGGACTCTCGCAACAACTCGAGGCGGCGAGTGGCCTTGCTCCCCTGGCCTTTAGCCTTTTTGATGCTATCGGGGAGGAATTCGCCTCCGGCCGGCGAAACTATTAACTAACAAGCGCGGGGAAAAGAGCCCGCTATTGGAGCAGGCTCACAGTTGGACGCCTGCGCGCAAGTGCCAGCGAACGGCAGCAACGGCTGCTGGGTACGACAACTATCAGGAGGTGGGATCATGAAATTATTGTACCTGCGTATTACTGTCGGAGTGATCATTGCTTTACTATTACCGACGGCAGCACTGGCGGTGACCGTAGTGGTCAACGGACAGCCACTGCCCCCATATCCTCCGGCCCTTCAACGCCAGGGGCGAGTAATGCTGCCCATGCGTATGGTCTTTGAGTCACTTGGCGCGGAAGTGAAGTGGGAGGCTGTGAGCCGTACCGCGATCGGCATCCGCGGAGATATTACCGTGCGGATGAGTATTAATAGCAGAGTGGCTTTCATCAATGAGCGATCCGTGATCCTGGATGTCCCTCCTCAGCTCATTGGTGGCCTTACCTATATGCCGGTGCGCTTCCCGGCAGAGGCTTTCGGGGCTGACGTAGGCTGGCATGGACCCAGCCAGACGGTGACGATTAGCCTCGCTCCGCTGGCGGAGGTGGAGCCGCCGCAGCCACCACTACCCCCGGAGCCGCCACCGCAACCACCCGAGCCGCCTGAGCAACCGCCGGAGCCCCGACCGGGTACGGTCACCGGAGTAATCTCGGCCGCCCGCGCGAATCAATTGGCGGTGATAGTGGGTGACCAGATAGAAATGTTCACCGTCACCGCCCAGACCATTATCCTGCGAGATAACCAGCAGGTTGCCGCGGCTCAACTTTATGCCGGCGAGCAGGCCCGGATTACTCATGACGGCCAAGGCAAGGCTATGATCGTGCGCATCAGCTACGAGACTGCCGAGGGTGTAGTGCTTGCCAAAGTGCTGAGCCAGATTCTTCTCGACACGCGTCCCCAGCCGCTGCAAGTCCGGCCGCAGGTGGTAGTTGTCACCAGTGAAGGAGTGCAATCCGGCTATACGAACCTGAAGAACGGCGACCGGGTGGTGGCCCACCTGACGCCGGGCACTAACAATGTCTTCAAGATTGTAATCCAGCCGTCCGAGGAGCAGGAACCAGAGGAGCCCCCTGCTGAGCCTGAGAAGCCCGTCATCGCCCGGTTCTACCACGATGCCGACAGTCCACTACGGTCCGGAGACCTGCTGCGGGTAACTCTGGAAGGCACTAGCGGCGGTATCGCCAGGTTTGATATCGGCGATAAAGTCGAGAACAGACAGATGAATGAGTCACGCCAGCGGCTCGGCCGTTATAAAGCCAGCTACCGCATCCCGGCGAACCTCAATGTGCTGGGCGTCCCGCTCGTTGGCCACCTGGACGTAGGTGGTCAGTCAGCCGATCCGGTACACTCGGCCGAGCCGATAACTATTGATACGGTGCCCCCAGTGGTGACGATCTTCGGACCCGAGGACAATGAGCAGACCACGAACCCGCAGCCGAACATTGCCGTATTGATTGGGGACGAAAATGGTTCCGGCATAGACTACGACCGCTCCACCGCAACCATTCATGCCGGTGCCCAGGAACATCCGGTGACAGTCACCCGCCAGGGCCAACTGTTGACCGTGGCGGTGGCTGTGCCCCTGCCGCAGGCCCGCATTATCCTGACGGTGGACGCATACGATCTGGCCGGCAATCTCACCCGCACGACGCGTGCCTTCGATGTAGTTGGCGCCGAAGAGGCTCCGCAAACGGTCTCCGCCAGTCATGACGCTGTCGGGATGGTGCTCGCGCCCGGCGAGCACTTCATCGTGACGGCCACCGGCCCGGCGGGCGCGCAAGGCACTTTCGATGTGGGCGAGTGGCAACAGGAGTTGACTCTCCCGGAACTACCCGAGGAGCCGGGGACGTACCAGGGTATCTTTCTGGTTCCGGAGATCACTGAGGACCGGGAAGAAATCGTTACTGTATACTTGCGCATCGCCCCCGACCAAGAGCTTACGGCTGAAGCGCCGGCTCCGGTGCTGTTTGGCCCCCGGCGTATCTTGCAGCCCACCATCACCTCGCCCATCGAGGGAGAGCAGGTCGGGGAGGAAGTAGTGATCGTGGGCACGACCGAGCCGCTGGCTGAGGTGAGCTGTGTGATCAGTTATGAGGGTCAGCTTTGGATCCTGCCTCTGGCTGGGCAAATCAGCGAGACCCGCGTCACCGCGGACGAGACCGGCAACTTCCGCACCGACCCGATCTCACTCGGCCTTGACTTTAAGGTGAAGAAGCTCAAGTACACCCTGACCTGTGTTGCCAGGAGCCCACGAGGCGAGGAGTCTGAACCCGTGATCGTGAAGTTTGTGCCCTGAGCCTGGACTACACAGTGCGAACGTGGCGGTCACACGACGACTAGCGCTGAATAATGCCGCTTTCGCATCGTAGCAAGAACACCTGCCGCAAATCTGTTAAGGCTTGTAGAATGGGGACATACCCGTGTCCTAAGGAGGCATTTAGATGCAACTGACCGGTGCGGAAATCGTCGCCGAACACCTAATCCGCGAGGGTTGTCCCTATGTCCTGGGCATCCCCGGGCATGGCTGCCTGGCACTTGCCGACGCGTTCCGGGGGCGACAAGATAGAATCACAACTCTACAGGTGATGCACGAGAGCGCCGGCGCTCACATGGCCGATGGCTATTATCGGGTCACGGGTCAGCCGCTGGCGGTCTTTACGTCAATTGGTCCGGGGGCGCTGAATACGGCCATTGGGCTGGCGACTGCGTATGTAGATTCTACAGCGGTGCTCGCTCTGACAGGTGATACTCACATGCACATGGCAGGCCGCGGTGTGCTGCAAGAGATTGAGCGTCGCTGGTCAGCAGACAACTTCCGTGCCCTCGAGCCGTTGGTTAAGCGCGCCTGGCGTGTTACCAGCATCGAGCAGTTGCCCCGCGTGATGCAGCGGGCCTTTAATTATATGCGGGCGGGGCGGCCAGGGCCGGCAGCGATCAATTTGCCTATGGATGTGCAGGCAGCAAGTGCTGACGTCGAGCTGGCTGTACCGGCTGAGCACCTGCCTATGGGCGCGCCTAGCGGCGATTCCCAGGCTGTGGCGCAGGCGGTTGAGCTTCTCGCGAATGCCCAACGTCCGGTGATCCTCGTCGGTGGCGGTGTCATCACGGCAAATGCGTCGGCGGCCCTTCGCGAGGTCGCCGAAGCCACCGGAGCGGCGGTAATCAATACTATGATGGGCATGGGCGCCTTCCCGGCGGATCACCCGCTCTATGCGTGGGCGGCGGGATCAAAGGGCACCTCCTGCGGCCTCAAGCTTTCCCGCGAGGCCGATGTGCTCCTCGCTGTAGGTTGTCGTTTTGCTGATGAAACGGCATCCTCGTATCAGCCAGGAGTCAGCTTCAGCATTCCGCCGACCAAGCTTATCCACGTAGACCTGGACAGTTCCGAAATTGGCAAGAACTATCCTGTGGCTGTTGGGATCGTCGGCGATGCCCAGGCGGTTCTGGAGCAAATTGCGGCCGGCCTGCGCGAACGCGGGCAGCCTGACTACACCTCCAGCGACTACTTGGCTGAGATTCAACAACTCAAGCGAGAGTGGGCCGAGCAGCTTGAGCGCCACCGTGATGACTCCAAAGTGCCTGTGATGATCTCCACTGTACTGCAGCAACTGCGACCGCTGCTAGAGCGGGACACCATCGTGGTTAGTTCATCGGGCAATGTTCAGGCGCAAATTATACAGGAGTTCGAGTTTTACCAGCCGCGTACGTGTATTACTGCTGGTGGCTTCTCCACGATGGGCTTCACGCTGCCGGCGGCGCTGGGCGCTAAGCTGGCCGCGCCTGACCGACAAGTGGTTGGGCTGGTCGGGGACGGTGATTTTATGATGCATATGCAGGAGCTATCTACTGCCGTACGTTACAACCTGCCGGTCATTATCATTATCTTTAACAATAAGGGCTGGATATCCATCCGCGATCTGCAAATGGCGGCCTTTGGCGAGCAGACAGCCTTCGCCACTGACTTTATGAGGGAGGACGAAGAATACTCGCCCCAGTTCGCCGAGATCGCACAGGACTTTGGCTGTCACGGGCAGCGAATCTCGCGAGCCGAAGAGCTCGAGCCGGCGGTTCGCGCTGCACTGAAAGCCGAGAAGCCGGCGGTGATTGAGGTGCTGGTGAATCGCGAGTTCCCCTATACTGGCACGCCCGCCCTGGGCTGGTGGGACGTCCCTGTACCCGCCTATATGGTGGAACGCCGGGCTCAATATGAACGCGAGCGTGGGGAGGAGAAGCTCACGTGAGCGGCGGTTCACTGACGGGCTTTGACGCTACCTATGCTCGGGCGCTGTACCGAGCTACCGGCCTTGGCGACCGAGACTTTGGCAGGCCGCTCATTGCCGTCGTAAATTCATTCTCCGAGGCTGTTCCCGGCCACGTTCACCTCCCCCGAGTCGCCGCGTGGGTAAAGCAGGCAATTAGCGAGGCGGGCGGGACGCCGATCGAGTTCAATACCGTGGCTCCGTGCGATGGCATCTGTCAAGGCCAAGGTATGCACTGTATATTGCCCATCCGTGAAGTGATCGCTTCGTCAGCCGAGCTAATGCTCCGTGCCCACTCCTTTCAGGGCGCGGTGATGATCGCCTCGTGCGACAAGATCATCCCGGGT